>DASPXY010000712.1:0-7360 GCA_035637055.1 Gemmataceae bacterium
AGAGCGGTTCACAAAATGATGGAGCACAAAATCATAAGCGAAAGGCAAAAAGGACGGGGGTTCTCGTCTCTGTTGTCTTCATGATTTTGTGCTCCATGATTTTGTGAACCGCTCTAGGGTGGGCACGTAAGTAACGGTGTCGCTTACCGTGTCGCCGTTGTTCGCGATCACGACGATCATACTGCCCAGGAAGAACCGCCCCTGCGGCAGATTCACGTCCGTGGCGTTGTTCAGGAAGAACTCGACACGGTAGGTGCCGGCCAGACTGGTCAGCGAGAAATCGATGACCAGGTTCCCATTCACGTCCAACGCCGCCCCCGAGATAGCCGGGAAGTTCTGGAGGTTGTTGGGGCCGGTGTCCGCATCAGCGACGTCGTTGGCAGTCAATCCATCGTTGCCCAGGTCGATGCCGATGCCACCCGCGCCGCCGTTGGCGAAGATGACGTTGCCGACGAAGGCGTTGCCGACCGCGTTGTCGGCGAGCCCGAACCCGATCACTACACCCTTGCCGTCATTGTCGGCAATCAGGTTGCCGCCCGGAGCGGGACCGCTGGTGGGAGTCGCGGCGGCCGCGGCACCGATGGTGTTGTTCGAGGCGCTGTTGCTGACGAAGACACCGGCGCCGGCGTTGGGCACCGGGACGAGTCCACTGGCATCGGTGCCAATCTCGTTGCCCTGCACGCGATTGCCCGTCGTGCCCGGGTCGGTGAGGAACACTCCGTGCAGGCCGTTGCCGGAAATCACGTTGCCGGCCCCGGCCACCGTCCCGCCAATCACGTTGCTCGACGCCCCCGCACCGCCATGACACTTGGTTTCGGCAAAGTGTCAGCGCGAGTGTGGTCGTTCTCAGGTTGCCACTACAATAAACGCCGCAGCCTCGCCCGAGCGTAGGAAAAAAATCCCAGGCATCCCATTTTCCAGGGCATTCGACCCCCTGACCAACACTGACGAACCCGTGAACGCTTCACGGTGATTCGCGACGAGCCGCGCCGGCGGAAACGCTGACGGATACCCTGGAGGAATTGCGTATGCGTATTGCCATCACAGGTGCGACCGGGTTCCTTGGCCGTTATCTCGTCCGCCAGTTCGCTGCCGCCGGGCATCAGCTCCGCTGCTGGTATCGCCCCGGCAGCGATCGCAGCGGTTTCGAGGACGTCGCTGCCGCGGTGGAATGGTTGCCGGGTCAGCTGGGCGAGGAGACGGCGACCGTCGCACTCGTGCGCGGCGTGGATGCCGTGGTTCACGGGGCGGTTCAGTGGGAGGGGCCGCGCAATCGCGGACGCGGCAGCCACGGCGCGTCCGACGTCTTCTTCAGCGTCAACCTCACCGGGTCGCTGCGCCTGTTCCAGGCTGCCTTCGAGGCGAGCGTGCCGCGCTGCGTCTTCATCTCGTCCTGTGCGGTCCACGAGGTAATTCTCGAAGATCGGCCGCTCGACGAAACTCATCCCCTGTGGCCGAACAATCACTACGGGGCCTACAAGGCTGCCGTGGAAGCGTTCGTTCACAGTTACGGTCTGGGTCAGGGCTGGCCTATCTGCGCATTGCGGCCGACGGGCATCTACGGCCTGGCCCATCCGCCGCAGACGAGCCGCTGGTTCGACCTCGTCGGGCAGGTGCTCCGCGGCGAGCGCATCGAGACTGCCAGGGGCGGCAAGGAAGTGCATGCCGTCGATGTGGCGCGGGCCGTCGCACTGTTGCTGACGACGGACGCGAAATCGATCACCGGCCAGGCGTTCAACTGCTACGACCTCTACGTCGCGGAGGAGCACGTCGCGCGTCTCGCGCAGGAGTTGACAGGCAGCCCGAGCCAGATCGCGAATCTCAACCGCGGCCCGAAACACCAGATCGACACGAGCAAAATTCGCGGGCTGGGCATGATCTTCGGCGGCCAGGAATTGCTGCGGCGGACAGTGCAGGAACTCATTGAGGCCCAGCGTTCTTCTCAGCCATCGTCCGGTTGATGGTGTGAGAAACCGCTTCACCCCTCGCCATACTTGCGGTAGAACTGATTCTGAAATAGCCCCTGCGGATCGTGCCGTCGTTTCAACTCGAAGAACTCCCGCGCCTGCGGATAGCTGCGGAACAACTGTTTGGGCGTCGCATGCAGGCGATAGGGTAGGTAGTGACGCCCGCCCACCGCGATCGCCGCGTCGATGAGTTCGCGCGTCATCGCCTCCATCCGCGCCTCCGCTTCCGGCGTGCGCAATTGATTGAACAGCATCACCAGGCCAAAGACCTCCCCATCGGCGTAGCGCAGGAACGAGTCGTTGTCGCGGTGGACGTTGCGCACCGTCACATTGAGCAGATCGCCCTTGTGCCTGGGAATGATCACGCGCAGCTGCTCCAGGAAATCCTCAAAATGCGCCGGCGGAATGAAGTACTCGTGCAGGATGTCCGTGCGCTGCGCCGAGGTTTCCTGATAGATCTCGACGCCTTCGTTGAGAAGCTGGTTGCGCGCGTAATACTCTCGGGCCAGACGCGGGGCGAGTTCCTTCTCCGCTTGCCAGCGCAGGTGCTTGCCGTAATCGTTATCGACCGAGCCGCGGAAAATGGTGCGCGCCAGCGTTTGCGCCCCCGGGTGCCCCAGCGGTGGAATCTCGTCCCGCGCGCAGGGAGCGCGGCGGAAGACGTTGAGGATTGCCTCGCGGAGAAAGTCCTTCTCACCCGGCACGATGCAGAGGCGGCCGTAGACCATGCCGATGTCGGTCGCCGGATCGACGATGGTGCGAAACGCCTCGACGTAGTCCTTGCTCGCCATGATGTAGGATTCGAGGCGGTAACGCTCGTTGGGCACCACAAGCAACTCCACGTCGAGAATGATGCCGAAGAGGCCGTAGCCACCCAAAACCAGACGAAAAAGCTCGTCATTCTCCGTTCGAGTGCAGCGCACCACCGTGCCGTCGGCTTTCATCAGGCGAAACGCCTGCACGGTGGAGGCGATGGGCGGCTGATTGTGCTGCCAGCCGTGACAGTTGACGCTGACCGAGCCGCCGACGCTGAACGAGTTGTTCGACTGCATGACCGCGACGGAGCAGCCGTGCGTTTCCAGGTACGGGAGCACCTCCGACCAGCGGGCGCCGGCTCCCACATGGAGGATTCCTGTCCGGGTGTCGAGGTGGATATGGTTGAACGGCAGCATGTTCAGCACGATGCCGTCGGGATAGATCGTGTGCCCGCCCATGCTGTGCCGCGCGCCGGCGATGGCCACGCGCAAGCCCCGCGTGCGCGCCCACTGCAAGAGGTCGCGTAGTTGTTGTTCGGCAGCGGTGCGATCGGCGGGAATGTCCCACACCTGGGCCACCCGCGTTTCATTCAGGCGGCTCGCATCATCGACATGGCCGACCGCCGGCGGAGTGACTTCGTCCTTGTCGTTCCACCAGGTTTTCGCAAGGTGGAAGGCAGGCCGCACGACGAAGCAGCCCATGCCGAGCAGCAGGAGAGCGAACCCCAGCAACCACCAGCGCGTTTTCCGGGCCATCGGTGGCTTCCTCCATGAAGCCGATTCTGCAGAGATCTTCTTGCAGGAACAAAGAGTTCTGGTTCGTAGTCCCGCCTTCAGGCGGCATCGCGTGTTCCGCCTGAAGGCGGGACTACGAACCAGAGGTCCGTTGCACCCGCACTCGGGTAGCATCTTACCGCATCTGTTTTGGAGAAGACAATCGCAAACACACTTCCCTGGGACCGGATGGCTGCTCTCAAGCCCGGTCACGGGGCTCGGAAGCCTTATCAGCGGACGGCTGCTCATGGCCGGGCTTGCCCTTGCGAGTCCACGTCGGCAGGCGCAGGAAGATCAGGCCCGCCGCCATGCCGGCGAGACCACCCAGAAAGTACGTCAGATAGGGCGGCATTCCGGCTTGCTGAAGTCCCTGTACGCCGCCCACCATCAGGAAGATCGCCGCCACACAGAACACGGTCGCGGCCCGCGTGTAGTCGATCACCCGACCGCCGAGCCAGCGCGCATATTCGGGAAAGTCCTCGCGCGCGGCCCGGGCAACCGGCTCGGTCAACGCCTCGCGCACCTGTGCGAGCAGCAGGGTCCCCTGCGTGTGGGCGAACTCAGCCCCCTCGCGCACCCCCTCCCGCACGCCGGCGACCACCGCATCGACCTGCCGCTTCAGCCCCTCGCGCAGCGCTTCGTCCAGCGACTCGCGCAGCCGCGTCAGCAACAGCGGCGCGTTCTTTTCCCAGAACTCCGCCAGGCCCGTGAATAACGTTTGCTTGAGGCGTTCCAGAAATGGTTCGAGGCGGCGCTTTTCAAGTTCCTCGACGGTGTCCAGCAGCGTGCTTTTCAGCTGGGCCGTGAGCAAGTTGGCCTGGCGGCTGAGCGCTCCCTCGATGGTTTCGAGGAGCGTGCTCCGGGTATGCTCCAGGACCGTCGGCAGCTGGCGCAGCAGCACGCCCTCGATGCCTGCCAGGAGCGAACGCTGCACGCGCTGCGCGACTTCCTCGACACGCTGCAGGGTGGCGTCGGAGGCTTCAGGGGCGTGCTCGGTGGTCATGCGGAAGGTCGGCGCGGGTTTATTTCTTGCGGACGATCCCCAGGCGCTTGAGGTCTGCCCCGATCTCCGCCCGCACCGGCAAACGCAGGCAATCGAGCTGCGGGCGGTCCATGCCGAAACTCGCCAGCGGCACCGCCGACCAGTCGAGCAGAATCGCTTGCTGTTCGGCCAGCTTGCCCCACAGTCGCGCCCACGTCTCATGGGGTTGCCGCCCGGCGTCCGCTCCGGCCGCAGCAGCGTATGCCTGCAGCCGTTTCTCATCGTAGCCGTTGCCCTTGCCGCGCCATTGCACGAGGCCGCGCGGCAGCACGTCGCCCTCGAAGCGGAGCATGGCCGACCGACGCTGGGGTTCGCTGAACGGATCGACGAACACGTTGGCCTCGGCCTGAATCGCGATCCCCGAGCGCCCGCCGCCCGTCAGGTTGGGATTGCCCGCAGTGGGCGGCACATTCGCGACGTGGAACACACTCCCGCGCACCGCGATGGTGTTGCGCTCCAGTAGGCACTGCAGGTCCAGGCGCGGCCCCGCCTTTGGGCCGACGTCGAACCGTAGTGCGTCCCCCGGCGCGACCACGATACAATGTTGCAAGCGCACCTGTGCTTCCGGCCCCTGGACATGAAGCACCGTCTTCCCCGAGAGCAGCACCGACTCGCTTGCAGCGCAACCCGTCGCCAGTTCGGTGTTGTTTTCAGCCGACCCCGCGATGTGGATCAGTTCGCGATAGCCGGGCGGCGCCTTGCCCAAAGGCCCGGCGAGGTAACACTTGAGCAGTCGCAACTGGCCGCCCTGCACGCGCAGCATCGACGCCGGCGTTGCCGCCTGAATGTTGTTCGGAAACAGGATGCTCGCCCCGATGAGATCCAGGCTGCCTCCCGTAACCTCGATCAGCGCCTCCCGGTCCGCGCAGGTTGTCGGGTTGGGCACCAGCGTGAGCGGCTTGGCGCTGTTCCAATGTTTGAAAGCCAGCACCAGATCCGTCCCCTGCAGCTGGATCGGGCTGGTCTTCTGCTCGCCGACGCCGGACACCTCCAGCACCACCTTCGGCCCAAGGCCGCCTTGCTGGGCCTTTAAAGTGAGGAATTGCCCGAGGTCGATGGTGCCCTTGAGTGTGATTTTCCCGCCGTGATAGCGGCCGTCGTTCCCTGCTGGGATCTCTGGGATTTCACCACCGGGCAGAGGCAACGGCGTCGTGATGAGGCGCTCGGACAGGAGCGCCAGCCACGACGCCGGGCCAGCCGGTACGACGGAGAGATCGGCGCCGACAGGCCCCGGGCCTGAGTTGGCAGCGAAGTGAACGGCGGTGCCCATCGGGTTGTACGGTCCCGGTCCACTCTCTTCCGGAGCCAGCGGCCGAGCGCGCGGCCAGGGATCGATCAGCACCTTGTCCCCTCCGCGATATCCCCACAGGGTGCGCCAATCGTCTTTCGCGTTCGGTGCAATCTGCCGCGGGCCGGAGGCCAGCAGGTTCCCCCAGCCGGCATAAACAGAGTTGACCGCGCGCCAGGTCACGTTGGTGTCGGCCACCCCGTTGCCCAACCGCAACAGGTCGCCATCCGGTTCGCCGCCGGGGTGCGCCAGCAGGGCGTCCCACGCCAGGAACTTCACGGTCGGTGATACGTCCTTGCCAGCGGGCGACTGCACACGAGCCAGGGTCTTGCCCGCGAGCAGCGTCGAGCGCAGCAAGCGCAGCGTGAACACGGTGCCACCGTCAGCCGTGATGTCGAGGAGCGGCTGTTCGCCACCGACGATCAGGCAGCCGTCCATCAGTGCGTCCACGCCAGTTCCTTTGGCGGTGAGCAACGTCAACGAATCCCCGCGCGCGTAGCAGCGGCTCAGGCGACACCGCGCCGGCCCGCCCTTGCTCGCCAGCTGGACCAGGCTGATCCCCTGCGGAAGTTTGCCCGCGGCCGTAAACGTGCAATCACGGGCGGCGAAATCCCCGCCGGACACCTCGAACAGGCTGTCCCTCGCTGGCGCTTCGGGTTTGCGTGTGGGTTCGTCGCCCCACTTCAGCAGTACGTCGAGGCCTTCCAGCGTGAGATTGCCACCCTCAATCGCCAGGAGCGATTTCGCCGCGCCGGCCCTCTCCCAGATAAGCAGGGGCCGATAACCGGCGCCGGCTCGAATGACGAGGTTCCGTCTGGACACGAGCGGCACGGACGGCTCGAACAGCGGCCCGTTGTCGTGAATCTCGATGATCGTAGCGCCGCCCTGCCGCGCGGCGGCGCAGGCGTCTGCCAGCGAGCGGAACCCGTCCGGCCCCGGCGGCGCAACCCGGCCGACGCGAAACGTCTGTGCCCGGTCTGGCGGGTCGGGGAACGATGCCAGTGGCCCCTCGATCTCCTGACGGAGCCGGGCCACCTCGGCGGCGTCCGCGGGTTCGTGAAGCACCGGCACCTTCGGCGGGACCGGATCCTGCTTTTTCGGAGGCTCTTTCTCCTTGATGACGAGTTGGGGTGGCTCGACCGGTCCTTTCTTCGGCAACTCGGTCACCTTGTTGGGGGGATCGCCGCCGCCCGACCCGACCAGCACCAGGACGAGGATGAGGACGATCACCAGCCCCACTCCCGCGCCGGCCGCCAGGGGCCACCAGGGCGGCGCGCCTTTCGCCTCACGCTTTCGTTTGGGCCTGGCGGACTTCTCCTCCCGGGTGGTGGGTGGCGGGGGACGGGTGGCGGGGGGCCTGGAGGGACTTTTCGGTTTCGGCTTCCGTACCACGACGCCAGACCTGGGAGTGGGCGAGCGCAGCCGGGCGGACGTCTCAGGTGGGTGGCGGGGCGCGGGCAGTGGGGCGCGGGAGGCAGGAGAAGGCACGGCATCCTTTGCTTTCCCCGCCACCCGCCACCCGTCACCCGCCACC
>DASPXY010000713.1:0-4455 GCA_035637055.1 Gemmataceae bacterium
GTGGGAGCCTGGTTTCCAGATGCGAGCTTGACCGGGGGAACGTCCGGCGGCGGGGTGCCGTTGGGCTTCGCGGTGGCCGCCTCCGGCTGCGGACCGAGGCCACGCAGCGCCAGCCAGGCAAGGATGAACAGCGCCAGCGAGGCCGCGAACACCGCCAACGTCAGGATTTTCCCGCCCAGGGGTCGCACAGGTTTGGCGGTCGGGACGCTGGCGTAACGAATCGCAGGTCGAGCCATCGCAGCGATCCTTTCCCTTGTCCTTGCGGCAGTGCCCAATTCTACGTTATTCCTTGGACGCGGTGGCCGCCCGTTAGTTCCCAACGGCGCCTCGGCGTGCGGCGACCAGTCGCCGCACTGCTCCGAAAATCACGCTCTGGGACTTGAACCTGTTCCTCATCCCGGATGCCGCCTTGCGGCATGGGTGAATGCAAATCTTGCAACTTCTTGCCGCTCCCCGCGCGCGAGCGTCAAGCGGAGTCAACGCCCGGTGAGGGCCGGGCGAAAAATTCCCCGCTTTTTCGTGGTGATGAGAAAATTATCATTGACAGGGCCGAACAGTGGGCGATGATATATTCATCTTCTCTCCATTTTTTCCGATACGCTGGGGGTCGCACCCCCACAACTCGCCTATAAACGTGTTCGTTCTGTCTTTTATCAGGGGATACCATGAATCCTTCCCGGCGCCAGGCGTTTACGCTGATCGAATTGTTGGTGGTGATTGCGATTATTGCCATCCTCATTGGCCTACTCGTGCCTGCCGTCCAACAGGTGCGGGACGCCGCCAACCGCGCCAGTTGCGAGAACAACCTCCACCAGATCGCGATCGCAGCTCACAACTACCACGGCGACCGCCGCTTCTTCCCGCCCGCTTACAAGTCGGGCCCTGGGCTGGTTCCCGGGTGGGGGTGGGGGGCCATCTTGCTGCCGTACCTGGAGCAGAAACCGCTGTACACCACCCTGGCCGTCGACACCACCCTCTTCGGAGGTGGCACGACCCCAGCGGTGCCTACGGCCAATGCCGGGAGTCAAACCATTCTGTCAGTCTTCCGCTGCCCGGGGGACAGCGGCCCGGATCTGAACAACCTCCGGTCGAATTACCCGACGTCCAACTACCGCGCCGTCGCCGGCCCGACCACCTACCCGTTCTGGTCCGCGAACCTGGACATGGGGGGGGTCATGATGCAGAACAGCAAGATCTCCGCCCTCATGATCACCGACGGAACCTCGAATACCTTGTTGGTCGGCGAGTGCAAGTTGCACGAGGCGACGGGAAAAAAGGCGGCGATCTGGATAGGAATGACGGGGTACTACCCGACGCTGGGGTCCATTCAGATTAGCGACGTGATGTGGTGGGTGGATGACGCCACAGCAACGATCAACGGGTCAGCCTCACAGGCGTTCAGCAGTAATCACCCGGGAGGAGCCTTCTTTGCCTTCTGTGACGGCTCGGTTCGGTTCTTCATCGACGCCACGAACCCGACCGTCGTGAAATGGCTCGCCGGGCGAAACGACGGCCACATCGTCCCACTCGGTCCTTGACCCGAGAGGCGA
Organism: Gemmataceae bacterium; assembly: GCA_035637055.1. Lineage (GTDB taxonomy): Bacteria > Planctomycetota > Planctomycetia > Gemmatales > Gemmataceae > DASPXY01. The sequence continues at coordinate 1,551 of DASPXY010000713.1, forward strand.
TCTCCTGCGTCGAACTGCCGTTCCAGCGATTCCGCTGAGGGGAACCCATGAGAACGTTCCTGAACCTCGTCTTTTGTCTCGCGTTCCTGGTTCTGGTCGTGCCTGGCTGTTCGGAACAGCCCAGAGCCGCGCCGTCGGAGGAACAGGCTCCCAAGGACAACAAGCCGCCTGTGAAGAAAGACGGGACCAAGAAACCGACGTTCGGGTAACAGGCCCCGCTCGGCTCGCGGGGCCTCCTCAACACTCTCCCTCACCCTTGGTTCTTTTCAAACGCTGGCGGGCGCACTCCAGGATTTTCTCGTGATCGAACGCCAGCGGCGGCGGCCTCGTGAGGTCGTGCCAGGCAACCTCCGCGGCATCGTCCGCCGCCTGCGGTTGCACCGCATCGACATCCACGCGCGCCAGGTACGCCACACTCACTGTCCGACCGCGCGGATCGCGTCCCGGGTCGCCGAAGGCGTGCAGTTGCTCCAGGTCAGCGGCGCGGATGCCTGTTTCTTCTAACAGTTCGCGCGCCGCCCCGGCCTCTAGTGTCTCCTCCATGTCCAGGAAGCCGCCCGGAATGGCCCACATCCCCGCGAAGGGTTCGTGCTTGCGCCGGATCAACAACACGCGCGGGTTCTGCTCGCGCGTCACGATGACCACGTCCACCGTGACCGACGGCCGCGGATATTCGTAACAGTATTGCTTTTTCGGTTGCGTCATGGGGCTCACAGGTTGTAGGCTGCCTCGTGGGGGCAGGTTTGGAACCTGCCCGCTGTCGGGCAGGTTCCAAACCTGCCCCCACGAAACTCATCATACCGGGTAGAGCCCGCAAGGGCAGGAAATCGTGGCACATTCTCCAACAGTTGAGACGGTGGAGCCCTTCGACATCCTCATCACTGGCGGCCGAGTCGTCGACGGCAGCGGCCTGCCGTGGTTTCGCGCAGATGTCGGCGTCAGTGGCGACCGCATTGCCGCTGTCGGACAACTCGGCAGCGCCTCCGCCCGGCTGCGTCTCGATGCTGCCGGCAAGGCCGTCGCGCCCGGCTTCGTCGATGCCCACGTTCACGGCGATCTCGCCCTGCTCACGGACCCCGCTCACGAGCCCGCCGTTCGCCAGGGAGTGACGACTTACATTCTCGGCCAGGACGGCGTCGCGATGGCCCCGGCCTCGCCGGCCACATTGGAGTACATGTGCCGTTACACCGCGGGCTTCAGCGGTGGCCGCGACTGGCTAGCGCGTCCCGACCGCCCGACCTGGTCCAGCTTCGCCGAGTACCTGGCGCACTTCGACCGTCGCTGCGCCCTCAACGTCGCCTGCCTGGTGCCCAACGGCAATGTACGCCTCGATGCGATGGGCCTGGAAACCCGACCGCCGACCGCGGACAAGCTGGCCGTCATGCGCCGGTTGACGCGGCAGGCGATGGAAGAGGGCGCCGTCGGCCTGTCCAGCGGGCTCGACTACATCCCGAGCCGCTACGCCGAAACCGCGGAACTCGCCGCCCTGTGTGAGGAGATTGCCCCTTTTGGGGGCGTTTACGTCACGCACATGCGCCGCTATGATCCCGAGGGAGTTATCGGATCGCTTGAAGAGGTATTCGCCATCGGCCGGCAGGCGGGCTGCGGCGTTCATGTTTCGCACTTCAACAGCCGGGCCGACATCGTGCTGCCGGCGCTGGACAGGGCGCGGGCCGGCGGCGTTGACGTCACCTATGACCTGTACTGCTACCTGGCGGGCAGCTCCATCCTCGGCATGTACGCCCTGCCGCCGTGGATCCAGGAAGGCGGCATCGACGCCACCCTGGCGCGCCTGCGCGACCCGGCTCATCGGCCGGCGCTCAACGAGTGGTTCGCGGCGGGCCGGCAACCGCTGGACACGGTGCGTCTCAGCTACTTTTCCAATCCTGAATGGAAGCGTTACGAGGGGATGCCGCTGCCAGACGCGGCCGGCAGACAGGATCCCGTGCGGCTCGGTGCGTTCGTCTGCGAGGCGCTGCTCGCGTCGGAGATGGCGGTCGGGTGTGTCGTGCCGCACCGGCGCCGCGGTGAGGAAGACGTGCGGGCGCTGATGCGCCACCCGACGATGATGGCCGGCAGCGATTGCATCTTCACCGGCAGCTGTCCCCATCCGCGCGGCTGCGGCTGCTTCGCCCGCTACCTCGGCCACTATGTCCGTGAAGGCGTCTGGACGCTGGAGGAGGCCGTGCAGCATCTCGCCGCCCACGGCGCCCGCCGCTTCGGCCTGCGCGACCGCGGCCTGCTCTATCCGGGCATGGCGGCGGACATCGTCGTTTTCGATCCGGACCGGATCGTCGATCGGTCCACCTACGACGAGGGGCAGCGACTGGCGGAGGGGATGGAACACGTTCTCGTCAACGGCGAGTTGGTGCTGCACAACGGGGCGCGGACACCGGCGCTCCCCGGACGCGCGCTACGGCCGCGGTGAGAGGTCGCATCTTGTCCTACTCCCCCGCCGAGCCTACAATTACAGACGGATCACGTCCTTTTGTCGGAGGAACTACCATGAACGCCGCCAATTCCCCAGAAGTGCGTCCCGCCGTAGAAACCACCAATCCCGTCGAGCAGGTCGTGCCAGCGACCGACCTTCTCCGCGAAGCCTCGGACGTCGTCCACGCGATCCGGATCGACTGTCTGTTCGCCCCGGACGAGTACCTGCACGAGGTTCTCGTGCCCGGCGGCGGCGAGTAACCAACGCGAACCCCAGGCGAGCGGCGCGGCGTCAGCCCGCCGGTGGAGGAAGGCTCTTACCGGCGGGCTGACGCCGCGCCGCTCGCCATCATTCCAGCCCCGAAGCCTCCCATGCTCGACCGGCTCGTCGGGCTCGAAACCGAATACGGGCTGCGCTTCCAGCCGGCCGCGCCGGGTCGCCGGCACATCGGCAACGCCATCCTCTTCGAGCGCC
>DASPXY010000714.1:0-4228 GCA_035637055.1 Gemmataceae bacterium
AGAGCGAGCGCGGCCAGTGGGACGCTTTCTGGAACTCCAACCCTAATTAAAGACCCGTTTTGTTGCCGATGAACAAGGAGCCCACACGAGGGACCCTGGGGGTTTCTGGGATCAACAGCTGGCGCGTCACGGCCGCTTTACGGATGGCGGCTCGTACAGGAGCAGGTCGTCGATTAGCAATTCGCCCTCCGTTCGCGACAGGGTGAAGCGGATCTCGCTGACGCCGTCGCGGCGCTGCAGAGCGCTCACCGGCACCGTCGCCTCCGCCCATTTCCCCGTTGTGAGACCTTTCAAAGAGGCAGGCTGCCCTCCCTCGCCCTTGCTGTCAAGCAGGGTAATGCTCAGGGCGTCGGCTCCCGTCAAGTGATAGCGGAAGCGTATCTGCGTGCTGGCGCCGAGCGGCCGCTCGCCGCGCAGGCTCAGCCGCAGCCACGGCTTGCCCGTCTCCTTGTGCGGCACCGACTTCGCGGCCTTCCATGTCTGCGGCGGCTTCTTCGCCACGATCTCGAAATCGCCCGGCCACTCCTTGCCTTGCTTCCCCGTGTCGAACCAGCCGGTGAAGTGCAGCCGCTTCGGGAACAGCCGCGTCTCACCGGGCAGCGCCGCATCGTGAAGGACGATGTCGTCGATCAGGAGTTCGGCATCGGCGTCGGTGTAGAACTGCATGTCGTCGATGCGTTCGTCCTCGGACAATGGGCCGCCGCTGCCGTCGGGCCGGCGCGCCGCCGTCATGTCCACCGTGAGCGATTGCCAGTTCCTTTGCGGCAAGCCGGTGAGCGTCAGGTGGCGATGATAGCCCTTGCTCAGCGTGTAGATCTGCACGCGAAGGTTGCCCGTCCCCTGGAGCTTGTAGCGGAAGCTGAGACGGGTGTTTTTGCCCATCGGCGGGCCAGGCACCGGGTTGAAGACGACCGCCTTGTACATCGCCCGCGGGTCGCCCATGCGGTCGTCGAAGTCGTTCGTCAGCACGCCGCGGCAGGCACGCTTGCTCTCCGGCGGCACGTCCATCGTCTCCAGTTTCCCCGCCAGCCACCAGCGCCGCTCGATGTCGGTCTCGTAGTCCTCGATGACATGGACCAGGTTCGGCATCTTCCCCCACGGAACCGGCTTCGACACATTCGTCAGCGGCAACTTGCTCGGGGCGAGGGGCCTGGCACCCTGCGGCGCCAGATGATCCACGTGCCAGGCGAGGAACTCATCGCGGCGAATGCCGGTCGCCACGCGGGCATTTGGCTTGCCCTGGACCGCCTTCGTGATGCCCTTGTCGTCCACCTCGATGCGCAACTCCTCCATCGTGCAAAACCGCTCGGTGAAGCAGAGCGCCACCGCGACGGAATCGAAGAGAATCGGTGTCGTTTTATCCCACAATTGATAGAGAGCATGGAGCTGATCGGTCAATGGGGTGCGCGCGGCGAAGAGGCGGCGCAGCGGCGGGCCTTCGAGTTTCAGCGTCGCGGTCGCATCGAGAGGCGCGACCACCAGCGGGATGCCGGACGCGAAGACGGCCTGGGCTGCCTTGACGTCGGAGTGGATATTCCACTCGGCCTCGACGGGCGGCTTGTTCTCGTAGCCGACGCGCACGGCGCCGGCCATGACCACGATGCGTTTGATCCACGCCTTGCAGTCGGGGTGTTTGGCGAGCAGGTCGGCCACATTCGTCAGCGGGCCGAGGGCGACGATGCTCAACTCGCCGGGACGGGCCTTGAGTTGCTTGTAGAGCAACTCCACGGCGCCGATGCGTTCGGGGCGATTGCGGAACGCTGGTCGCAGGCCGTATTGCAGGGTTCCGCTGAAGTCAGGCACGGCACGGGCGGGGCTTGTGGAGGCAACGGGAACGTCGCCACGGCCGGCAGCGTGAAGCAAGCGACAGACCATCAAGGCGCGGGTGTGTGCGTCGCCGGTCACCGTCGTGATGGCGCGCACGTCCAACTCCGGGCTCGCCAGCGCCAGGGCGAGGGCAAAGGCATCATCCACGGCGTAGCCGATGTCGGTATCGATGAGGATGGGGATCTTCGCGGGAGTCTGCGCCGGTGCGGGGGCGGAGAGAAACAGGACGACCGCGACGGCGACGATGAGGTTGCGAGATGCCACGGATCGACCCTCCTGGATTGCAACTCCGTGAAACCCCTCCCCCCAACCCCCTCCCCGCAACGGAGAGGGGGAGCAAGCCAAGCAGCATGACTTCTTCTCCCCCTCTCCCGTCGGGGGAGGGGGTTGGGGGGAGGGGTTTCGCTCAGGCACTTAGCGTTGGATCGCTTCTAGCAGGCGCCGAGCCGTTTGCCGCGTGTCGAAGGCCCGCACCGCCCGATCCCGCGCCGCCTCCCCGAGCCGGCGACGCTCTTCGGGATCCTTCGCCAGCAGAATCATGGCATCGGCCAGAGCCTGCTCGTCCTTCTGGGGCACGAGCAAGCCATCGACACCGCTCGTCATCATGTCCGGCGTCCCGCCGATGATCGAGCAAATCACCGGCAGACCACAGGCCATCGCCTCCATCACCGACACCGGAGCCGCCTCGCCGAGCCCGAAACTCGGCAAGATGAAGGCGTCGGCCCGCTGCAGCAACGCACGCACCGCCGTCTCGGACATCGTCCCGGTCATCTCGACGCGGTCGCTCAGGTTCAGCTGCTTGATCGTCGCCTCGATGACCGGACGGTGCGGCCCTTCGCCGGCGATCGTGTAGCGAATGTCGTAACCGCGGTCGATGGCTTGCCGCATGGCGGCGAGAGCGTGGCAGTGGCCTTTGGTCTCGTTGAGCCGCGCCACCGTCACCAGATGCAGCCGATTCGGCTCGTAAGTTCGCGCCCCGTTGGAGCGGAAGGCGTCGGTGTCAACGCCCATCCACAGCACGCCCGTACGCTCGTCCGGCACGCCGACCCGTTCGCGGACTTGTTGCCGCAGCGGCGCCGTCACGCAGGCAACGAAACTGGCGTCGGCCATCTTGCTCTGGTGGTCGGTCCCGTAGACAGGCAGGTCGCCGTGCAGGGTCAGGCTGTAGCTCGGTCCGCCCAGGATGCGACACAAGGCCGCGATGTGAGCGGTGTCGGCGCACGAATGGACGTGCAGGTGCTTGTACCCGCGCTTCTGGGCGTGGGTGAGCAGGTCGGCGGCGCACAGCAGGGCGCCGCAGTATTTCAGCCGTTTCTTCCACGACGATTCGCGCAATCCGAATATATAGCGGAGCGCTTTTAGGGTTTTTAGCGGTCGCGTGAGGAGCGTCCCCATCGCCTTCAGGAGACGCGGCGGATAAAGATAGTAGGTCTGTCGTGTGGCGGTCTCGGCGAACTCATGGCGGCAGGCGCCCGGCTCGGGCCGGCGGCTGGAGATGAGATGCACCGGCACGCCTGCTTGCCGCAGCGCCTGGATCTCGCGCCAGAAGAAAACGTGAGTTTGCGACGGGAACTCCGGCACGAGGTAGCCGATGCCGCCCACTTTCGACCGGGGATCCTGTCGCAGCAACTCCTCCTGAAACGTCGGATACCAGCGCCGCAGCTCTTCTTCGCTGCTCGTGAATACCCGCTGGAACAGCCCGAGAGCGACAAGGACGCCGTGCGTCCGCGGGAACGAGGTATCCTTGCCGGCGAGGTCGCGCAGCCCCTGGATGAGCAACTGCTTGAGCAGGAACGACCGATACAGGCTGATCGAGCGGCTCAGATCAGGACTGTGGAGCCGGTGTAGCACCAGCGCGTTCATGGTCCCCAAGGTCGCCAGGGTGAAGAGGGAGAGCCGACCGCCGCCGGCCTTCAGGTGGCAGATGCGGGCATCCGCCGACAGCAACAGCTGGCCGTGCCGCGCCAGACGATAGCTGACGTCGGCATCTTCGAGATAGGAATAGGCGTCGAGCACTTCGTCGAACGGCTCGCGCTCCATGAGTTCCCGACGACAGGTCATCCAGGCGCCGTACAGCCGCGCGCGCGGCAGCAGCAATTGCTTCGCCCCGCGCGAGGCAACCTCGGGATCGGTGGTGTACCCTGCGGCTTGCAATGTCCGCGGCAGTTCCCAGGAGAGCGGTTTGGTGTCGTAGGGCTGGAGGTAATCCTGCACGCCGAGCCAGTCGAGGAAGTGGTCCTTGAGCTGACGCAGCTTGCCCCGTGGCGGTGGCAGTGCGCCCGGCTCCACCGCGGGCGGGGTGGGTTCGTCCGGCGGATTCGCCGCCTCATCCGCCATCACCCCGGCAACTTCGCCGCCAGTATCGGCCTCGTAGATGCGCAAAATCTGCTCGGCGCACTCT
>DASPXY010000715.1:0-6653 GCA_035637055.1 Gemmataceae bacterium
GGAGTCAGGATTATCCAGCTGGAGTGACTGGGTCACTGACAACAGTGGAGTTGTCCGGAGTGCCCGCTTTTTTCCCGCAACCCCGGGCTCATCGATCACCTCGACCCCGTACAGCCGGTGATGCTGGGCAGGGGGTTCCGACGAGAGGACGACGGCGCTAACGTTGACAACCTCGCCGCTGATGGATGCGAAGGCCCCCGCACCAAGATTAGCAAGCAGTAACCAAGTTGATCGGCGGACGACCTTTTCTCTCAACTTCCGGTAGCGAGTGAGGAAGAGCCACGTTTGAGGAGTGATTGCTGCAAGCAGCCCATGCGGTGCAAGAAATCGCAAGCACCGCTGCAGGAACACGGTAGCCAAATCCATTCGCCCCTCTGAATAATGGTCGGCGGCAAACTGTCGCAACTCGTCGCTCTGTCGGCCTTTGGCCAGGTAAGGCACGTTTGTCGTTACCAAGTGATACTTCCCCGCTAACGTCTCGGCTGCCTTGGCAATGCCCCATGCTGCGACTCCCTGTTCGGCCAGTTCTGCGTCAGCAAGTGCTTCCTCGCCCTGCAACGCCTGCCGCAAGAGCGGTAGCAGATGGGCCAAGGTCACGCCTAACGGCAATTGGACATCGGCAGGGTCGAGCAAACTCCCCAGGTCAGGTGCCTGTCGAAACGCTTCATAGAGCCAGCGCATGCCGATGCGCAAGTTGCGGTTCGTCCCTGCCAGGCGTTCCCATTCTTCGACCCGACCCCGCAACGCTTGTCCCGAGCAGGCAATGTGCATTTGCGGTAACTGCCGGTAACCGCCCGCATCGGGGAACTTCCACGCCGCCAGCGCCAGGTTGAACGCCGCGATTTGCGTGCAGCGGGCGTCCAGTTCCAGCCCGAACAGGTTGTCGCGCAGCACCGCGTCGCACGCTTCTCGTGGCGCCAGCCCTTCGTCGTGCATGCGAATGCGGGCCAGCAACTCAAACGCGGCGACCAGGAAATGCCCCGAACCACAGCAGGGGTCGAGTACCTTCAATTCGGCGGCTCGCTGCGGCCAACCGGGAAACGTGCCTGCGGCGGGATTGCCGGCCTCGCGGAAGCGCAGGTAGTCAAAGGTGCAGCCGGGCAGAGCAGGCACCTTGCGCCCACCGCTCACCTGTCGCGCATACCACCAGGCACCGAGGGTGTTGTGCAGCAGGAATTGCACCATGTACGGCTCGGTGAACAGCTGCGTCACCGCCGGCAATTCCGCACCGCCGATCTTCACCTCGGAGGCGTTGACCTCGTCCTTGCGCTTGGCCTGCCAGAACTGGTAGACCCACCCGAGGCTGTCGTCGGCAGTGAACGTCTCCGCGGGCAGGCCGTCGAGGGTTTGCTCCAGGGCAAGTTGGTGTTCCGGGGCAAATGGCACGCGCAGGAGCGGATCCTCGGGCCGGAAGATTTCGGGGAGCATCCGCGCAGCACAACTCGCAGCATACTCCCACTTGTCCTTGACGCCGGCCTCGTGGGCGAACTCCTCCAGGTCGGCCAGGGGGATTGGCTGCCGGTGTTCCGGGTGGATGAGCAGATGGTTCTCGATGAGGAACCGGGCGAACAACATGCGGTGCCAGAACTCATAGGCACACTCGGCCACCAGCCGGTCGATGCGTTGGGGGCCTTTCTCGGGCACCTCATCGCCCAGTTGCCGGGCGTGGGCGCGCAAATGAACGCGAAGGGCGCGGTTGTCTTGGGGGAAACCGGCGGGGATGGCCTTGGAATCGACCGTGTCCACGTAGAGGCGCTGCAAGGCGGCACGGGCGCCGGCCTCGGCCTGATCGCGGGCCGCGGTGACAGCCTTCTCCAGTCGAGTGCGGAGATCATCGACAAGCGGGGGCATTGGGCACCTTCAAAAGCGGTTGGCTCAGAGGAGCACGGGGCCTTTGGGTAACCGAGGGAGAACCTCTTCTCGAACCTTGGCGACCCAGGCGTCGAGGTCCGCGGGCACCTTGATGGTGGCACTCGGCAGCGTGACGCGGACGGCCGTGGGCTCACGCAGGCGGGCCGCTTCCGTCAGGGCGTTCTGACACCGTTGCGGCAGAGCGTCGCGCCGCGTCGCCCACTGGTCGAGCGGCAACCGCTCCAGGCACGCCAGCAGTTCGCTCTCGGTGCCAGTCTGGATGTCGGGGACATTGTCCAGATCGAAGCGGGCGAGCAGCTCCGCCTGCTCCGCATTGCTGAGTCGCTGCCAGGCTTCCGCGGCCGTCAGCGCCAGGATCTGCTGTTGGTGGAGCGTCTGGAACTCCGCATGGGACTGCACCAGGGCGGTGCGCAGCGCCTCCGTGAGGGACTTGCACAGCGGTGGCACCGGGTCGGGGGAAGCGAGCAATGACCGATGACTGAGGATGGCGTCCACTTGTGGCTGCACTGCAGCGGCGACGGGCAGGCCGGCAGCGTATCGCAACAATTTCTCAAGATCCTTCCACCGCGGCCCGCGCTGCTCCACCGTCTCGCCGTTCTTGCGCCAGGCTGCGGCGTCGGCCTTGAGCTGTTCGCGGCGATCATGCAAGGCCAGCAGTTGCGCGTTGCCGGATAAGCCGGCGATCTCTTCCAGGTAGGCGGTATCTGGCGGGGACGGCAGAGGAGGCGGCCCGCCCGCGCTCGCCGCCCGTTTCCGCATGCTTTCGAGGAAACCCACGGCGGCGTTCGCCTCCTCGTTCGGCTTGCAGGTAATGGCTGCGGCGTCCTGGAACAGAGTGCGCAGGGCCATCTTCTGTCCGGCGTTCAGCGTGATCGTCTCGGCCCGGAAATCGTACTGCCCGATCTTGGTGCGCTCGATCTGCTTGACCTCCAGCGTCTTGCCCTGGTGGTTGCAGCGGACGTGGCCGCCCGCGCACAGGGCCAGCAATGCCCCGTCAATGGTGTCCTTGGGCCAGCCATAACCCTTGCCGCCAAAGTGGCTGCGGATCTCGGCGCCTTTCTTGCCGGTGCCGATGAAGGCAAGCACCTTCTGGCAAACCGGGTGACTTTCGGTGTTCCCTTCGTGGTCGATCACCTTGAGCGGCGCCCCGTCGCCCTTGCGGACGCGGTCGATGACGCTGTCCCAGCGCGGCTCGTCGCCCACCCCGAATTGCGGGTAGAGGCGCGTGAAGGCCACCTCCGCCGCCTTCTTGACCTTCTCAACGACCTCGGCCCCGCCGACATCACTGCTGCCGCCCGCCTGCAGTACCAGCGTGGTTTTGAAGATCTGCTGCAAGGCGTCGTCGAGGTCACTGTCGGCCGTCCGCTTGCGCGTCTCCAGGGCGGCTTGGGCCTCACGGCCGTCAGGGGTCGAGGGGCGGCCGCGCGCGTCGAGGGTTTCCTGGGCGGCCTGCTGCGCGGCGAGGGCCTTCTTCAATTCGCCGTCAGCCTCTTTCGGGATGAAGACGTAAACCACGGGGCTGTCGGTGGGTGCCTGCAGGGCCTCGACACGGACGGTGTTCTCGCTGTCGCTCCAGGCGTTACGGATCAGCACGGGCACGTCGCCGCCAGCAGCCGCCAGGGCCTGAGCGCTGAAGCACAACTCCACCTTGCGCGGCTCCTTGCTCTTGCCCTGCGTCGGTTTCTTGGCATCCTTGAGCCGGTCGTGACAGGCCGTGGAGAGCACCTCGCCGATCTTGCTGTTGATCCAGGCCGGGTCGTTGTGCAGGCGGTTGTAGCGCTGCTCGTAGTCCTTGTTCCAGGCGGTGCTTTCGGGCGTCTGCATGCGGTACTCGCCCCCGATCTGCATCAACACGCCCTCCTGAGCCAGGCCGGAGAGCAGACCGGGGATCAGGCTGCGCAGAGCGTTGCTGCCAACTTTGAGATCCTCTACCATCAGGTCGGCCAGAGCGTCGGGGTTGGCCCGCACGCCAATGTCGGCGCCGACTTCGCGCGGCAGCTTGCCGATCAGGAAGATGAGGGCGCAGAGCCGTGACTGCAGCAGGCCATGCGGGGTTCTCTGACGGAGTTTCAGGACGGTTTCATGGATGTCCGGCGAAAGCACGCCGCTCTGCCGCATCTCGGACGCCTTCTGGTCAAAGAGGGCGTCAGCGGGAATGACGGTGCCCAGAGGCCGGCCGGCGCACTCCTTCACGGTTTCGAGGACGACCCACAACTGGGAGCGCAGCTGGGCCGCAGTGCCGCCCTGATCCACCGCCCGCAAGGTGCGTTCCCAGAAGCGCCGCCGCACCGGCAGCAGCGGGTAATCCGCCACGAGTACCTGCTGATCCTCCGAGCGTGTTTCGATCTGCGTGCCGGCCAGGTGCCGGGAGATCTCGCCCTGCGCCCGGAGCAGTTCGGTGGAGATGTCGGGGGCCTTGTCCGGGCGCTTGGCCAGCACCATCTTGCGCGTGACAGCCTCCACGTCGGTGTCGAGCAGGTCGATCTGCACCGGGAACCGCCCGAGCAACCGCTGCAGCAAGGGGGTGCCGGACAGCGCCGACTGCCCAGTGCCGACCACCATCAACTTGCCGTCGAAGCGTTTGCTGCACGCCTCGACGACTTCCTGGATCTCGGAAGCCCGCTCGGGACTGTCGCCGATGTTCTGCTGGATCTCATCGAGAACCAGCAAGGTGCTGGGGAAACGTTTGCCGACCGTCAGCGCCTTGCGGATGGCTTCAACCATGTCGTCGAGAGAGACATCGTCCACCCTGGGATACTCGGCTGCCAGTAACTTCTTGGCTTCCGCCGGGTTGGCCGCGAAATTCTTGTCGGCGGCCAGCAGAGCGTTCGCCAGCAGGGGCGAGACGTACATATCCTGGAGTTCTTCGGCCAGGCTGCTCTGTACTTTCTCCAGGTGTGCCTTGACAGCGTCGAGCAGGTTCTTGGCCTTCAGCCACATCACGAAGCGGGCCTTGTAATACTCGGCGGGCAGGCCAGCCGAGCGGAAGACGATGGCAAGCAACCCCAGGCGAACTCTGCCGCGGGCAGCGGCGCCGAGGGTGCCGGAGGCCGCGTGCAGGCCGAACTTCTTGCCGGCGGTGCTGAGTTCCTTGAGGAGATCCTTGACCGGCGTGGGCAGGTTGGCGAGCCCGCGCGCAGTGGCACCGTCGTCCGCGAAGCGGTAATCGACCCAGAGGTAGCGGAGGATCTTGACCAGGTGCGACTTGCCGCTGCCATAGAACCCACTGACCCAGACGCCGGGCTGCTCCGGCTTGTCTAGGTTCTTCAGGAAGGTTTCGAGGATGCGGCACAGGCCGCGATCATAATGGCCCTCGCAGACGAAGGTCTCCAACTCGAAGCGCAGCGTGCGCAGCTGTTCGGGGGTTTCGGCGTCGATGACCGCGGCGACGCCCTGGTTGAGCAAGGTGAGCGTCGCCGGGTCTTTGGCAAACACTTCCCGATTGTTCATTCGAGGCTTGCTCCCTGGTAGGGGGTGATGGGGATGGCCTGGTAGTTCCAGCCGTCGCGGGCGTCCAGGAGGCGGTAGTTGTTGTTGTCGTACTCGCCGGGGAAGAACACTACCAACCGGCCGCGAATGTCAGCCTCGACCGCGTTGACCAGGTCGGAGACGCGCAGGAACCCGAACAGGCAAGCGACGCCCTGCACGGCGACCACGGTATCCTGATCGACGGCAGCCTGACGGAGGATCGCCTGCAATCCCTGCACGGTGGTATCCCGGAAGTTGCCCATCGCGCTGTCAAGGTGTTCGGGGGTCTGGAAGTAACCGTCGCGGTACTTATGCCCGGCCATCCAGCGCGCGAAGACATCGCTGACATCGTGAAGGATCCAGCCGTGGCCCGCCTGCTTGGTCTTCAACTCGAAATCGCCGAGGCGGGCGCGCAGGCGGCGCTCGTCGGTCTTGTCGTAGACGACGAACCAAACGCGCTGCACGCCGGCCAACTTGCGATCCCAGGGCAACGACACCTGCCGCTCGTATTGGTGGAGGAGATCGTCAATCCTCGCCACGGAGGGCCTCCTGTTCTTCAGCGGTGAGCAACTCGGGGAACCGGACCTCGATGACGGAGCCTGCTTGTCGGTAGTTGATCCAGCCGCGTCGCGACGCCTGGCCCGCCAGTTCCGCAATCTCGCCGGTCGGCCGGTCGAGCAGGCGCGCCCAAAATGTAGTTAGCAGAAGCTGTCCCCGCACGCCAGCCAGGTAGCCAAGCGCCAGAGCGTAGGCAGCGTTTGCAGGGGTAGCCACGGGGCGGGTGCGCTTCTTGCCGCGGTGGCCCGCCAGGTGGCCCGACTGAGTCCAGGAGGACGCGGCATTGCGGGCGATCTTGTTGCGGGTGGAATCGTTGAAACGATCCGGGTAGGCATCGCCAACCGCCGTTGCGAGCACGCTGGCAGTGACGGCGTCTCCGGGCTTCGCTTCGAGAACAGGCCCCGCCGTCAGCCGAAGGAGGGGATCGCGGGCGCTCGCGCACAACAGCGCAAGGAGCGGTCGCCCTTCCTGACCGAGATTCCAAAAGAAGCGGAGGAGCCGGAAGAGGGCCACCTTCAGGTTGAGGGCGTAGAGTTCGCTGAGGCGCTGGTCCGTGAGCCGGCGCGTAGTCGCCGTTTTCTTGCCGAGGGCGTTGTCGTCGAGAATGGCGGTGCGGTAATCTTCCCTCGTTGCGGTTGCCGGCCGGGCGTCCAGCAGGGAGCGAAGTTCGGCAAGCATGAGGGTCCGGCTGGTATGGGTGCCGCGCGGACCGCTGCGGAAGCCGTAGCAATCGGGCAGGGTTTGCTCAACTTGCC
>DASPXY010000716.1:0-4509 GCA_035637055.1 Gemmataceae bacterium
TTGCTTTCCCTCTGCGATTTCGTGGACCGTGTTTGGCGGTTTTTCCCGCTTGGGTGTTAGCACATTCGAGAGCGCTAACCCGCAAGCGGGCCGTCACTTCTTCGGCGGCGGGACCGGCAGCGGCAGGAAGTCGCGTTGGAGAATCATCCACTCCTGCAGCGCCGCCAGCAATTCCCGCTGCACCGCGGCCGCCTCCGCCTGGCCGGCGAGGTTCCGCAGTTCGTTCGGGTCCGCCTTGAGGTCGTACACCTCGAACATCGGCCGCGTCGGTGAGAAGTAGAGCCGCGAGAATTCCGGAGCCAGCTTGCCGTCCTTGTGCAGTTGTTGCAGCTCTTTCCAGAACGAGTCGCCCGCGAAGTCCACCGGCGTGTACGGCAGTTGCCACAGGGCGTTGTAGATGAGCTTGTGGCGTTTGCCGATCACGCAGCGGCCGAGGTCGAAGGCGGCAGTATTGGTCGGCAGCCCCGAGCCGTGCGCCCCACGCTCCGCGAAGACGTACCGCCGTCCCTCGAACGGCTCGCCGCGCAGCAGTTTCAGGAAACTGCGTCCGGTCATCTCGCGCGGCACCGCCACGCCCGCCGCTTCCAGCAGCGTCGGCGCCAGATCCTCGCCGGAGATCAACTCGGTTGTGGAGGAATCGGGCCGCACCCGTCCGGGCCAGCGCACCAGCAGCGGCACGTGCAGGCCGAGGTTGTAGAGCGTACCCTTGCCGCGCAGCAGGGCGGCGCCGTTGTCGCCCATGAACAGGACGATCGTATCCTCCGCCAGCCCCAACTCATCCAGCACCGCCAGCACCTGGCCGAAATCGCCATCAAAACGGGCAATCTCATCGTAGTAGCGGGCGAAGTCCTCGCGCACCTTCGCCGTGTCCGGGAAGAAGACGGGCAGTTTCAGCTTCGTGGGATCGTGCGGTTTGGCGATGGCGCCCTTGTCGTAGGGGCGATGGGGGTCGCTGAAGCACAGTTGCAGGACGAATGGTTTGCCCTTGGGAACGAGGCGGAGGAACTCGCGATACTGGGCGAGGATGTCCGGCCGCTTGCCGCTGGTCTTGACGTAGTCGAGCCGCTTGGCGAAGGTCCGCAGACCGTACTTGTCGAACACGTCCTTCGACTCCGGCGGCAGTTTGGACCCGTCGAGGTGATACGTGCGGCCAGCCACACCAGCGAAGTACCCCTGCGCCCTTAAAAGCTCCGGAAAGACTCTGATATCGATGGGCAAGGGCGCCGAGAAGCGCGTCATCTGGATGGCGACGGGCGAGCGGCCGGTCATGATCGACGCCCGCGATGGGACGCACTGCGGGCAGGTGACGTACGCCCGATCGAAGCGCATGCCCTGTTTGGCAAAGCGGTCGAGGTTCGGCGTGCGGATGTCGGCGTTGCCGTAGCAGCCGACGTGCGGCACGCTGTGGTCGTCACTGAGGACAATGAGGATGTTCGGCCGTTTCGCTGTCTGGGCCGTGGCGCGCGTGCTTGTCAGCGCCAGGCAGGCGAGCGCGAGGATGGCCGCGAAAAGACGGCAACGCATGATGTGGTCCTCCAGTCGTGGCCTCCCCGTTTAGCCGCGGTTCGGAGAACCGCGCTCCCAGCGCGGTTCTCCGAACCGCGGCTAAACGGGTGCGTTATTGGTCGGTGCGTTTGGGGAGCGCGCCGCGCCAGCCCGCTTGCAACTGGCGTGTCAAGCCTGCCACGGTCTCCGCGTTGCCAGCGACCGTGGCGAGATTGCGGCGCTCCTGCGGGTCATTCTGATGGTCGTACAATTCGACCCCGGCCTTGCCGTTATCCCATTCGGTATAGCGCCAGCGCTCCGTGCGGATCGTGCGGCCCGCGATCTTGCCGCGCTGCACCTGCGTGAACGCCGCTGTCTTCCACACCCGCGCCGGGTCATCCAGGAGCGGACGAAAACTCAGTCCTTCCAGTCCAGCCGGCGCCTTTAGGCCACACAGGTCGGTCACGGTTTGATAGATATCGACGAACTCCACAAGACGAGCGCAACTCTTGCCCGGGGCCTTCATCGGCGGCGCCCAGACGAGCAGCGGGGCGCGGGCCGACAACTCGAACAGCGTGCTCTTGTTCCACCAGCCGCGCTCGCCGAGGTGATAGCCGTGATCGCCGATGAAGATCACGATGGTGTTGTCCCACAACTTCAGCCGGTCGAGGGCATCGAGCACTTTGCCGACCTGGGCGTCCATGAAGGTGACGCCGGCGTAATAGGCGCGCTGGAATTCACGCTTTTCGCGATCGGTGAAGGGGAATTGCTTGGCACCGCCGGGGATGGCGAGCTTGGGATCGCCCGGCAGCGGCCCGGTGTCGGCCGGCGGCTGCATTTTTGCCAGAGGGTACGGCTCGTAATAGCGTTTCGGAGCGATGAAGGGATCATGCGGCCGGTGGAAGCCGACGGCCAGGAAGAACGGGCCGGAGCGCTTTTGCTCCAACAAGCGGACGGCCTCGACGGCGATCTGGCCGTCGGGCTGGTCCTCGTCGCCGCCCTCCGCCGCCACCCAGCGACACCAGGCCAGTTTGCCGTCGGTCATGTTTCGCCCCTCGCCCTCCTTGCCGCGTGCGGTCGCCACGAAGTATTTCCGCAAATCCCACGATTTCGGGTCGTCCATCTCGCCCTTGACGTCCTCGATGGTCTGCCCCCGGTGGAAAATCTTGCCGAGGCTCGCCGTGAAGTAGCCGGCCTGCCGGAAGAGTTGCGGGAGCGTGACGGCGTCGGGCAGGGTGCTGCGGAACCGTGTCATGTTGTTGAGGATGCGGGTCGAGTCGGGGCGCAGGCCGGTGAGCAGCGAGGTGCGGCTCGGATTGCAGACGGGATACTGGCAGTAAGCGCGGTCGAAGCGCATGCCGCGGGCGGCGAGGCGGTCGAGGTTGGGCGACTTGACGAACGGGTGACCGTAACAGCCCAGGTCGTTGCGCAGGTCGTCGGCGATGATCAGGAGGACGTTGGGCCGTTTCGTCCCCTGGGCCGTCGCGGTCGGCAGGCCGGCGGCGAGGCAGCAGAACAAGGCGATACCGCAGCGGATGGCGAAGCGGAGCATGGGATCTCCTCGCAGTTCAGGGGCTGTAACTTTGTGGGCGAGCGGCGCGGCGTGAGCCCGCCGGTTTCGGCTTCACCGGCGGGCTCACGCCGCGCCGCTCGCCTTTTCGGTAGTGTCTCTCAAGGGATGGGCAGAACAAACCATATCAGGTTTCACCTCAACTCGCCGCGAACCTCACTGCTTCGCCCCTGCCTGGACGATGCCATTGAAGACGAACCGGAACGTCCCGTGCGGCTGTGCCCGGAAGAGAACCTGCGGTCCGAACAGCACGAGCCGACCCTTGCCGACGGATGCCTCGGCGATGGCGACGCCGCCTTGCAGATGCTCCTGCCCCCACGCCCAACCGCTCCGCAACGGCGTTTTGCTGTCGAACCAGGCGACACGACGCAACTCGTTCGGGCCGGCGTTGTCAGCGAGGCGGAACGTCGGGCTGTTCGCAAACAGCACGTCCACCTCATCGCCCAGGCCCCACGCCAGCGGATGCGACGGGTCCACGCGGACGCGCAGCACCGAACCGGGGACGTAATACTGCTCGCGCGGCAGGGGTTTCGCGACGCCATCCTTCGTCGTCACGAGGTGGTTCGCCACGGGCAGGCCGAGTTGCCGGGCGAGGTCCGTCGAACTGCCGATCGTCAGGATGGTGCCGCCATTGTCGAGGAACTCGCGCAGCCGCGGCACGGTCTTCTCACGGGTGATGTTGCCAGCCCGGCCGCGGTACTCTTCGGGAATGCTCTGCTCGTCGATCGCACCTCCGACGCCGACTTTCTTGCCGCCGGGCGGGGTGATGGCGCCGTCCACGAGAATAATCACGTCGAACTTCTCGCGCAGGTTGCCGCGGTCCAGTTCCGGCGGGAACACCACCTGGAACGGGAACTCGAAGCGCTCCAGCAGCCAGCGCGTCCAGCCCGACGGCATCGAGCCGCCGTAGCGATCCCACAGGCCGACGCGTACCGGCTTGAGCGTCGCCGCTTCCTTGCCGGGAGCGACCAGGCTGCCGCGGAACGGCGTGCCCAGCTCGGCAGCGATCTTCTCTAATTGCGCTCGTACTCGTCCCTTGCTCGGGATGAAGAACGTCCCCGCCGCGTACTTCTCCCCATGCGCGACGAACGGCTGCTGCAAACGCCTCACCTCCACGCCCGCCTTGAGCAGCCGATTCACCGCGTGGAAGGCGTCGTTCATGTTGGTCTCCAGGAAGAAGCCAGCGGCTTTCTCCCCGGCGGTTACCTGCCCCGGTGGAGGCGGCAGCGGTCCCTGGATCTCCTCGAACGAGCCAACCCGCGCCGCCTCCAGCGAACTGTCGAGGATGCGGTCGAACCGTATCCCCATCTGATACGCCAGTGTCCAGCCGGCGCTGTCGTAGGGCGGCGTCGGCGGCGCGCCGGGGTAGGCGAAGTCGTTGGGGTAGTCCTGCGGCTCGAACAAGTCGAGGACGTGAGCGCGGAACGCCTGGGCACACTTCACCACGTAGGAGT
>DASPXY010000717.1:0-2817 GCA_035637055.1 Gemmataceae bacterium
ATGACATCGACCAGGATGAGACGCTGCACTTCCTCGTGATGGAGTACGTTGACGGTGCCAGCCTGCAGGAAATCATCAAGCGCAGCGGCCCCCTGAATCCGGTGCGTGCCGCCCATTACATTAGTCAGGCGGCCATCGGCCTGGCTCATGCCCATAAGGAAGGGCTGGTTCACCGCGACATCAAACCGGGCAACATCCTCGTCGATCGCAACGGCGTCGTCAAGATTCTCGACATGGGGCTGGCGCGCTTCTTCTACGACGAAGAAGACATGCTCACCAAGAAGTACGACGAGAACGTGCTGGGCACCGCGGACTATCTGGCGCCCGAGCAGGCCCTCGATAGCCATAGCGTGGACATCCGGGCGGACATTTACAGCCTGGGCGCGACGTTCTACTTCATCCTCACCGACCGCACGCCGTTCGGCGAGGGGACGACGGCACAGAAACTGATCTGGCATCAGACGCGGCAGCCCAAGCCGCTCACGCAGGTTCGCAAGGACGTGCCGGCGGGGCTCGTGGCGATCATCGAGAAGATGATGGCCAAGGATCCCAGCCAGCGCTACCAGACGCCCAGTGCGGTTGCGGAGGCCCTGACCCCGTGGACGGGCGGCACCATTGACCTGCCGACCGAGCAGGAAATGCCGCGGTTGAGCCTGGCCGCGACGGGCGGGAGCCCGCCGAGCGAAACCACGCCGGTGCCGCCGGTGAGTGTCGTGCCGCCGTCCGGCGCACGCAAGACGTGGCAGTTGCCGTCAGCACAGCCCCCCAAACCACCCTCCCCGACCAACGTCCCCCGTCCTCCGAAGCCGCCCGGTTCGACTCCGCCGCCGGATCCAAAGGCACGGACCGCTGCTCCTGCGGTGCAGGTGCAGACGCCGGCCACGCGCGCCGCCCCGCAGGCCAGTCGTGTGCCCCGGCCCACCCCGACGGAAGATGAAGAGAGCATCCCCTGGGAACGGGGACTGTCCGACACCGAGGATCCGTCGGCGAAAGTGGACACCGCGGCACAACCCGAGGCCAAGCCGCAGCCTGCGCCGCGGCGCTCAGCCGCCAAACCGCGGCCTGCGCTCAAGGAAGGCGGGCGTTCCTGGTTCATGCTGATCCTGGTGATCCTGTTGCTCCTCGGCACGTTTGTGCTTGCCGGCTTCGGCTTCGGCCTGTTCGATAAACTGTTCCCCCGGCATGACGCCAACACTCCTCGCACCTTGAAGGTGACCAGCCAGGGCGGGCCTTATCGCACCGTGCAGCATGCCTTGAAGGACGCGAAGGCGAACGACCGCATTCTCCTGATGGACGCGGAGCATCGCGAACGCCTGCGTGTCGAGAAGGGCCAGATTGGGACGAACCGCGTCGAGGCCGTCAGCATCGAAGCGGCGGCGGGTGTGGACGTGGTCTGGAAGGCTCCTGCAGACAAACGCGATGCGGAACCTCTGCTATGGCTGGATGGCGTCAAGGGGCTCAAGGTCAAGGGCATCCGCTTCCACGGCGAGAACAGGCAGGGGAAACTGATCCAGCTCACGGGCTCCTGCCCTGGTCTGACCCTTGAGGGCATCACGCTGGAAGGGTTCAAGCAGACGGGCTTGCTGGTCTTCGGCTGTATGGGGGAGCCGAGCCAGCCGGTGCAACTCGTCGGGATCAAGGATCGGCCGCAGCCCAAGGGAGGCAAGGGGGAGGTGGCGATCCTCTTTGAAGGGAACAACGAGCATTTCGACGTGCGCAACTGTCGCTTCACCGGCTCGTACACAAAGCAGGCGATCTTGCTCAACCTCCGTGGACCCAACATGAAGTTCACGGACACGCAGCCGCCGGTGCCGTGACTCCTTCTTTTCCCGCTTGCGGGTTAGCACTCTTCGCACTGCTAACCCGCAAGCGGGAAACACGGCCTACTCCGGCGCGTGCCCGACCAAGGTCAGCCCGACGCCGATCACACCCTTTTGGCCGTTGACGAGCACATTTTCGCGGGCGTTCAGCACCCAGTGGTTGTTTTCCTTCGCCTCTAGCTGCGGAGCCGCGGGCGCCTTCGGGACGGGGAACAGCATGAACACCGCCGGGTGGCCCGTGTCGATGCTCTTCATGCTCATCTCATGCGCCGCCTTCGGCTCCACCGCCTCGGGCTTGATGTCCTTGTCGGCGGCGACCAGCAGACAGAACTCCTTGAACATCGAGGAGCCGGCGTGGTCGCCGTCCTCCGGCTGGAAGGCGAGGCGCAGCGTGTAGACGCCGGGCTTGACCTTCTGCTTGCGATAGTCCGTCCACGCCTGGTGGAAACGCACAGCACCGAGGACGCTCGTCTCCTTCAACTCGCGGTAGGTCAGGCCGTTCTTGAGCTGTTCGGGAGTCGCGTCGGCGGGGACTTCCTTGCGCAGCCACACGTCGCAGACAACGGCGCCGGAGCCGTCGAGCAGTTGCACTGCCTCCGGCGCGAACAACACGGCAACGGCCGGTTTCAGTTCCTTGGGAATATCGACTTTCCCTGTCTTGATAGTGTATTTAGCGCCCTGGGCGGTGATGCCTGTCGCGGAGAGGAGGAGCAGGGAGGCGGCCGCCACGGCCAGCGCCCCGAGCATAGCCAACCGCCTGAGAGTGAGAAACATAATGTCCATCCAGAGGAAGAAGAAAAAATGAAGAATGAAGAATGAAGAATGAAGAATTGAGAATGGGAAGATCGGTCTGCTTCTTCCCATTCTCAATTCTTCATTCTTCATTCTTCATTCTTCATTCTGCCTTTGCCCAGGAGTTTAGCCCCGGTTCGTCAGGAAACTGACGACGATTCAGCGGACCTCGAACGTCCCGACATAGGCGCCGCGGCGATCGTAG
>DASPXY010000718.1:0-8349 GCA_035637055.1 Gemmataceae bacterium
CGGAGGACTTCCGCACCGCCGATGTGCTCGTCTTCTACCAGCACGGCAGCTGGGACGCCAAGCGGGCGCGCGATCTCGATGCGTTCCTGGCACGCGGCGGTGGGGCGGTTTACATTCATTACGCCGTTGATGGGCGGCCCGACTCTGCGGCGTTCGCGCAGCGCATCGGGCTGGCGTGGGGGCCGGGTGCGCGCTTCCGTCACGGTCCGCTCGACGTGCAGTTCACGCGCGGCAGTGCTCATCCCATCGCGCGTAACTTCGACAAGGTCCACTTTCACGACGAGAGTTACTGGCGGCTGGTCGGCGATGTGAAGCGGGTGGAGGTGCTCGCGAGTGGGGTTGAAGAGGGCCAGCCGCAACCGTTATTCTGGGTGCGCGAGGAAGGGAAGGGGCGCGTGTTCGTCTCGATTCCCGGACATTTCGCCTGGACTTTCGACGATCCGCTATTTCGGTTATTGTTGCTCCGGGGCATTGCCTGGACTGCGCGCGAGCCGGTCGATCGGTTCAACGACCTGGCGATACCGGGAGCACGGGTCAAGGACTGACGAGGCCGAGGGAGGGAGGGAAACATGGACGAGGCCGAATGGTTCGCCGAGCGCAAACAACCGCTCGCCTTGCTCGCTCACGTCGGCCGCAAGGTAAGCGCACGGAAGAGGCGGTTGTTCGCCTGTGCCTGTTGCCGCCGGATCTGGCATCTCATCGACCACTGGAGATGTCGCGGGGTGGTCAGCGTGGTCGAGCGGTTCGCGGACGGACTCGCCACAAGCGAGGAACTCGTAGCGGCACAGGCGGAAGCCAGGGCGGGCGCGCAGGAACTACTCGGTGTCGGCGGAAGAGATGACGGGGCCTGGGCTTGTCATGCGCTCTGCGCCGCCAAGGCAGGGATGACCAGCACGGGCAATGGCGCCGTCAACGCCGCTGGTATCGCCGTCCGTGCGGTCCAATGGGGAGCTTTCTCCGAGGCCCTGCGTCAGGGGCAGGCAAGATTCGATATTATCGCTAACCAGGACCGGTTTGGGGATGAGGAACGTGCCGAGCAGTGCCGGCTCATGCGCGCGATCCTTGGGAACCCGTTCCACCCCCTGCCCCCAAGGAAGGGCAAACGGGCGTGGGAGCAGCAGAAACGCAGTTGGCTCGAACGAAATGACGGGCTGGCTCGCACGCTCGCCGAGGGGATCTACGACGAGCAGCGTTTCGAGGATCTTCCAATCCTGGCCGACGCTCTGGAAGATGCCGGCTGCACCGAGACGACCATCCTGGAGCACTTCCGCGGTCCCGGTCCACATGTCAGAGGTTGCTGGGCGTTGGATCTGGTGCTCGCCAAGGAATAGGCACTCGAGGCCACCCCCCCGATCAACCCGAACCAAGACAGCTTTTTTCAAATCCCTCGCTGCGAGTAACGAATACTGCAGGAGAAGCCCACCCGAATTGTGCTGATACCGCCCAACAGACTATACTCGATGCGGGGGAACCTACGACAAGCCCGGAAGCGCTTGCGACGCGACCACAAAAGGTACGTAAAGGAGCGCGCACCACGGACGGGAGAGGAGGAGGGAGGGGTGTGTGCGTGGAATGGAATGCAACGAATCCTCTCCTCCCTCCTATTCTCTCACCCCCCTCTTCCTCCCACAAGGGCACAGTCGGGATAGTCCTGGCGGGGCCGTTCCGGGCTTGTGTCGAACCAACAAGTTTTCGGCGCCAGGCTCGCCTATCTTGGGGTATCTCGTATGTCCACTCCGATCGACCGCAGACGCTTCCTGCAAACCAGCGCCGGCCTTGGGGCTCTCGCCGCCGGCGTTTCGATCAGCGCCGACCGCCGCGACGCCAGGCCCGGCGACCCCGCAGCGGAGCCTCTTGTCTTTCCCTGGAACGATCGCGTCCTGCCGCCCTACAAGTCGTACCAGCCGCGCGTCATCCTGATTCGGTTCGGCGGCGGCGTGCGGCGTCAGGAGACCATCGCCGACAGCGAACGCAGCACCTATTGCCCGTTCATCTATCACGAACTGTATCGCAACAAGGGCATCCTGCTCCGCAACGTCGAGATCGAGAACAACCCGAAGATCGTCACCAGTCACGGCGAAGGCACGCTCTACATCCTGACGGGCAAGTACGACGAATTCAAGGATGTCCACGGCCGCCCACTCGGCAATCGCTTCGAGCCGAAGGTGCCGACCATCTTCGAGTACCTCCGCGGCGCCTACGACATTCCCACGCACCAGGCCCTGATCGTCAACGGCGAGGATCGCATCGACGAGGACTATTTCACCTTCAGCAACGATCCGCACTACGGCGTCCGTTACCGCTCGACCGTCCTCAGCCTGCACCGTTTCAAGACGTTCGTCCTGCGCGACGAACTTGCTCACGGCAAGCTCGTCGCGGGCTCCCCGACAGGGACCGACCTGCCGCGCTGGCTGCGAGCGCGGCAGTATCGGCGCGTCCCGCTGACCGACCAGGAACGGCGAACCCGGCGGGAGGAACTGATTCGCCTCGAAGTGCGCGGCGACCGTGTGCGCGACGCTCAGGCTTCCAGCCCGGAACTCGACGCCTTCTGGGATCGCTGGCGTAGCTATTACGGCACGAGCGGTTTCGTCAATCCGCGCGGCGACCGGCTCTTGACCACTCTCTCGCTATGGGCGCTGCGCTATCTGCGGCCCAAGCTCATGATGATCAACTACCAGGATCCCGATTACGTCCACTGGGGCAATCCCCATTTCTACACGCGAGCGATCTCGATTATCGACGAAGGCGTCCGCGAGATCTCCAACGCGGTGCAGGCCGACGAGGAGTATCGCGACAACACCGTCTTCCTGGTGGTACCGGACTGCGGCCGCGACAGCAATCGCTGCATGCCGATCCCGTATCAGCACCATTTCAACACACGCAGCGCACGCGAGGTCTTCGTCATCGCCGCCGGGCCGGGGATCGTTCACGCGACCACGCCGGTCGATCGCAAGGCGCAGCAGGCCAGTGTCGCGGCCAGCATCGGGCGGATGATGGGCTTCAAGACACGTCTGGCCGATCCGGGGGCGGGGCCGCTTCAGGAGATCCACGCGTGAGCACCTCCAACTTTGTCGAAGCCCCTCCCCGTGGCACAGGCGGGACGCCTGTGCATGACGGGCCACGCACAGGCGTCCCGCCTGTGCCACGGAGCCGCCTGCTCCGCTTCGGGATCGGGGTCATCGAGTGGGCCTGGCGCTTCTTCGCCGGCGCGATGCTGTGCTTCAACTACCTCGTGCTGAGTTACGTCACCAGCATCCTCGTCGTCGGCTGGACCTATCGCTGGATGCAAGCGGTTGTGCTGCGCGGCTGGTGGAAGCAAAGCCCGAAGCGTCAGCAGGGGACGTTCCAGGAGTTCTGCGACTCGCTCGGAACCGACGCTCCGGTGCCGCGGCCGCGCTGGTGTCTGCGCGAGCGCATTGCTGCCGTGATGGCGAAGCCTGGGCCGCGTGGAGATTCGCCGAGTGCTCTGCGAAAGGTCGGCCGCGCCCTGACGATTCCCTGGCAGTCGCTGTGGCTGAATTTCAAGACCGGCCTCGCCGGGCTGTTCTGCACGTACCTGCTGACGGGTTGGGGCTGCCTGTTGATGGTGTTCGGCTGGGAGTATGGCTGGCTCACGTCGATCAATCGCTACTACGAGCAGCACTACATCGGCGCGGCGGTCTGGCTCCTGGGCGCCCTGCTATTCACCCTGGCGATGTTCTACGTGCCGATGGCGCAGGCGCACCAGGCGGCGACGGGGCAGGCGCGGGCGTTCTTCGAGTTCCGTTTCGTCCGGCGCCTGGTGCGCGCACGGCTGACCGCGTACGTCGGACTGGCGATCCTGAGCTGGATCGCATCGCTCATCCTGACCATCGTGGTCGTGCAATCGGTGAGCGACAACTTCGTGGGCACCGTTGCCGCGACCCCGCAAGAGGGATTCGCCGCGTTTTGGTGGTTCCTGTTCCAGGCGACGCTGTTCCTGCTGTTCCCGCTGTACCTCCTTCAGCGCTGGGTGGCGGCCCTGATCTATCGTTCGGCGGTGCTCAAGGTGTTGCGTCAGGGCATCGTCTCACGCACCGACCTGAACCCGGTGCTGGCCCGCTGGCTGGAGCGGCTGGAACTGAAGATCATCCCAACGGCTCAGGTGGCCGGCCTGGGCTGGTACGCGCGGCTGACCACACGTTTTGCCTATCGGCGCGTGCTGTTCACCGTGCTGTTCCTGGTGTGGCTGCTCTTTGCGATGCGGTTGCTCGTCGGCTACTTCCTCCGCTCGCATCCCGTTGTGGGCTACATGAACCAACCCATGATCCAGCTGCCGTGCTTCGATTTCATTCCCGAGCATCTGTATCAGGGCAGGAACGATTGACCGAACCGCCAGAAGCCGAGAAAGTCAGCGGGAAAGCCCACGGGCCGCAGCCCGTGGGCTTGCTTTCCTCACCGGGTCACGCCGCGCCGAGCAGCCACTGCAGCAGCGCCTTCTGCGTGTGCATGCGGTTGCCGGCTTGCTGAAAGACGATGCTGCACTCACCGTCGAGCACGTCGCTGGTCACTTCCTCGCCGCGGTGCGCCGGCAGGCAGTGCATCAGCCGCGCGTGCGACGGCGCCAACTTCATCAAGGTCTCGTTTACCTGGAACGGAGCAAACTGCTGCAAGCGTTGCTCGCGTTCGTTCTCCTGACCCATGCTGGCCCAGACATCGGTGTAAATGATGTCCGCCGCGCCTACCGCGTGAGCCGGTTCGCCGTTCATCAGCAGGTCGCCCTTCGGCAGCAAGCGGCGGTAGGTCTGCAAAAATGGCTCGTCGAAGCCGTAGCCCGGCGGCGCGGCGAGGACGAACCGCACCCCGAGTTTGCCGCAGCACAGCGCCACCGAACGGGCGACGTTATTGCCGTCGCCGACGAAGACGAGCGTCCGCCCTTTCAGTTCGCCGAAAACCTCCTGCATGGTGAACAGGTCGGCGAGCGCCTGACAGGGATGATAATAGTCCGAAAGTCCGTTAATCACCGGACAGGCGGCGTGGGCCGCGAAGCTCTCGACGGTTTCGTGACTGAAGGTCCGCAACACGACGGCGTCCACGTACTGGCTGATGGTGCGAGCGAAATCGGGCACGCTCTCGCGCGAGCCGAGGCCAACCTCCTTGCCGCCCAGGAAAATACTGGTGCCGCCCAGCTGCGCGATGGCGGCCTGGAAGCTAACACGCGTCCGCAGCGAAGGTTTATCGAAGACCAGCCCGAGAACGCGGCCGAGCAGACTCGGCGTTGCCTCGCGCCGCTCGTGGAGCGTTTTCAGCCGGGCGGTCTCCTGGAACAGATACAGCAACTCGCCGGACGTCAGGTCGAGCAGGTCAAGAAAGTGACGCATGGTCGTCATCCAAATCCGAAATCCGAATATCGAAATCCGAAACAAATCCGAATACCAAAAGAAGAAAACCGGAACCTTGCCTGTCTTCGTTTTCTTCTTGGGATTTCGGATTTGTTTCGGATTTCGGATTTCGAGTTTCGGATTTCCCCGTAAGGGTGAGGGGTTACGTTTTGTACGCCAGTAACACTTCTTCGAGGACGGCGCAGCCCTGATCGAGCTGCTCGTCGGTCAGGTTCAGCGCCGGCAGCAAGCGCAGTACGGTCCCGTGCGTGCAGTTGATCAGCAGCCGCCGCTTGAGACACTCCTCGACGAGTTGGCCGCCCTCGACCGTCAGTTCCACGCCGATCATGACCCCCTGGATGCGGATCTCCTTGATCAGCGGACAGCGCGCCTTGAGCGCCTCGAAGCGCTGGCGGAAGCGCTCCGCCAGATGGCCGGCCCGCTCCAGCAGACCGTCCGCCTCGATGGTCTCGATCGTGGCCAGCGCGGCCCGACAGGCGAGCGGGTTCCCACCAAACGTCGCCGCGTGCGTGCCTGGCCGCAGCAGTTCGCTCACCTTCGCCCGCGCCACCAGGCCGCCGCAAGCTACCCCACCAGCGACCGCCTTCGCCAGCGTGAAGGCATCGGGCTGGACGTTCCAGTTCTGATAGGCAAACCACTTGCCGGTCCGCCCCATGCCGCTCTGCACCTCGTCGAAGATGAGCAGCAAGTTGTGCTTGTCGGCCAGCGCGCGCAGCCCTTCGAGATAGCCTGCCGGCGGGACGTTGATGCCGCCCTCGCCCTGGATCGGCTCAACCAGGATCGCACACGTTTCGCCGTCGATCAGTTTGGCCGCCGCATCAAGATCGCCGAACGGGGCATAACTGAAGCCGGCCAGTAAGGGCTCCAAACCCTGGTGATACTTCGGCTGACCCGTCGCGCTGAGGGCGCCGAGCGTGCGGCCGTGAAAACTGTTGATCATCGTGACGATCTTGTAGCGCCCCGGCTTGCCGTGTAGCCGCGCCAGTTTGATCGCCGCCTCGTTGGCCTCGGCGCCGCTGTTGCAGAAAAAGCAGCGGGCGTCGAAGCCGCAGCGCTCGACCAGCGCCTGCGCCAGCAGTCCCTGCGCTTCCATGTACCAGGTATTGGGGACGTGGATCAGCTTACCGACCTGGTCGCGCACGGCTTCGACAACACGCGGCGGACAGTGGCCGAGCAGGTTGCAGCCCCAGCCGGGGAAGAAATCGAGGTAGCGATTGCCCTCGGCGTCCCAGACGTACGAGCCCTCGCCGCGC
The DNA here is from genome assembly GCA_035637055.1 of Gemmataceae bacterium. Taxonomy (GTDB): domain Bacteria; phylum Planctomycetota; class Planctomycetia; order Gemmatales; family Gemmataceae; genus DASPXY01. Next base: position 6,614 of record DASPXY010000718.1, read on the forward strand.
ACCAGCGCGACGGGGTAGCGCGTGTAATTGCCGATGACGTTTGACCGGAAAAGGTCGATGATCTGGGCCGAAGACAGTGTCGCGGCTGGCATGGCAGTCTCAAGGCAAAAGGAAAAAGGCAAAAGGAAAAAGTCAGAAGGAGAAGGGCCGCTTTTGCCTTTTTCCTTTTGCCTTTTTCCTTACGGAAGGACGATTTCGGTCCCGACGCCGCGGTCGGTGTAAATCTCCAGGAGCAGCGAATGTCGCAGCCGGCCGTCGATGATGTGCGTCTTGCGGACGCCGGCACGCAAGCTGTCCAGACACGCCTCGACCTTGGGAATCATCCCTTCGTCGATAACGCCGGTCTTCATTAGCTCCTGACAGCGGCGCGCATCGAGGCTGCTCAGGAGCGAGTTGGGATGGCGACGATCCTGCAGGATGCCGGGGGTATCGGTCAGCAACACCAACTTCTCGGCGTGCAGGTGGGCAGCCACGGCAGCGGCCGCGGTGTCGGCGTTGACGTTTAGCCATTCGCCGTCCGCATCGACCGCCAGCGACGGAATCACGGGCACGACACCGGCGGCGCAAAAATCCTGAATCAGCGCCGTATCAACCTGGGTAACCTGACCAACTCGACCAAGATCGACGCGCTGGCCTTCGCGGTCGGTCAGGAACATCCGCTCGCCGGTGAGGTACTGAAACGAGCCGAGATGCTGGCCGACGGCGCGACCGCCGAGCTGGCGGATCTGGGTCTCGATACCCGCGTTGATCTCTTTGAGCAAGACGCGGACGACGATGGCGAGGGTGTCGTCGTCGGTGTAGCGGCGGCCGAGCACCTTGCGCGGCTTGAGGCCCGCCTGTGACATGGCCCTGTCAATCGGTTTACCGCCGCCGTGGACGAGGACGGGCCGCATGCCGACCGTTTCCATGAAGACGACGTCCTGCAGCGTGGCGCGCAGGGCATCGGGATCTTCCATGGCGCTGCCGCCGAGTTTGATGACCGTCAGCCGATCGCGAAAGTTGCGAATGTAGCTGAGGGCCTCGATCAGCACTTCGGCCTTGCGGATGGCGTCGTCCATCGCAGTCGATCTTTCGGGCCGCACGGGGCGTCGCAGAAAAATATGATTGTAGGTCGCTCCCCGCGGGTGTCAATAGCGGGGACAGGGATCGCGGCCACTTCCCGAGAAGCGCGAGCACCCGTACACAAGCTCTCATGCCGCTGTGCGGCACCCAGCAACCATGAACCTGGGGCGAGTGGCGGTCGGTGCGTATCTCCTGACCGGAGCGACCCCCGCGCGTGAGGCCGTTTTCGTGCCTGCTGCCCTCCAGCCCGTACCCCAGCTTGGCCCGGATCTCGCCACGAACCCGCAACGGTTGCCCCCGCCCCAGCGCGGAGCACGTCGCGCCGACTGGCTGCTTTGCGCGCTCCTGCGGGGCGGACGCGCTGACCCCGCGGACGCGCTGCAGACCCTCTACCCCTGCTGTGCCGGTAGGGCTGTCCACCCGCAGAACGGCGGCGGCGTGCGCCGCAGCGTCGGCGTGGAGGTCCACCACGAGGTGCGCACCTTCCTGACCAGGAGGCGCGTCCTGGCGGACGGGCTGGCCGAACAGGGCGTCCCCCTGGGGCCAGGGAAGCGACCGGGGGCTCCTGCAAGGTCGTGGGCAACCTGGTGGCGGGCCGCGCCGCGGCCGCCAGCGTCCCTGGAGAAGGTAACTCTGGAGCCGCAAGAGGCGGCCTCAACGATTATTGTCAGAGC
>DASPXY010000719.1:0-2030 GCA_035637055.1 Gemmataceae bacterium
GCCATGACGATCCAGGAAGGGCCGTGGGCCCCCTATCAGCCAAACGCAGAGGATCCCTGGGATCTGCGCAAAGTGGCGCACCTGCATCGCCGCGCCGGCTTCAGCGCTAATTGGGGCGACCTCCAGCGCGACCTCCGCGCCGGCCCCGCCGCGAGCGTCGAGCGGCTACTCAACGCGCCCGTGGCCACCACCGACGAGCAGCAAATCCTCGACGCCCTCCAACGCGGAGCGCTGTCCTCGCGCGACAGTGAGCGCCTCAAGGTGTACTGGCTCTATCGTTTCCTCTACGACACCGACCCGCTGCGCGAGAAAATGACGCTGTTCTGGCACAGTCACTTCGCCACGAGCAATCGCAAGGTGGGGAGTGTGCCGCTGATGCTCGCGCAGAACGAGTTGCTCCGCCGCCATGCCCTCGGCGAGTTCGGCTCTCTCTTGATCGATACCATCAGCGACGGCGCCATGCTCATCTGGCTCGACGGCATCGTCAGCCGCCGCGAGCAGCCCAACGAGAACTTCGCCCGCGAATTCCTCGAACTGTTTACGCTCGGCGTCGGCAACTACACTGAGGCCGATATCCGCCAGGCCGCCCGCGCCTTCACCGGCTGGGTCCGCACCCCGGAACGCGGCAATGCAGCGCCGGCCTTCCGCTTCGACGCCAGCCGCTTCGACGATGGCGAGAAGACCTTCCTGGGCCGCACCGGGAACTGGAACGCCGCCGACATCGTCCGCATCACCCTGGAGCAGCCGCGCGTCGCCGAGTTCCTTTGTCGCAAACTCTACCGGTACTTCGTCAACGAAACGGGTGAACCGGCCGCCGAGGTGATCGCGCCGCTGGCGGCCGAGTTCCGCAGTCACCGCTATTCGCTGCGGCACGTCGTGGGTATCATGCTGCGTTCGCGGCACTTCTACGCGCACCCGACTCGGTTCGCGCGGATCAAGAGCCCGGTAGAGTTCAGCGTCGGGCTGTTGCGGGCGCTGGAGGTGCCGCGGAACAATGTGCGTGTGCTGGCGCTGGCGGTGGCGTGCGACCGTCAGGGGCAGGAGTTGTTCTATCCGCCGAACGTGCGCGGCTGGGTCGCGGGCCGCACCTGGATCAACAGCACGACAGTGCTCGAACGCGGCAACTGGTGCAACGACGTCATCTGGGGCAACCGCGACCTGGGCATGCCGCCCTACGACCCGGCGGCCTGGGTCACGCGCCACCGCACCGGCCGGCGCCGCGCTGTGACGGCGCTGCTCGACCTGTTGCTGCAAGACGGCGTACATGCCGACGATCGTGCCGTGATCCTGCGTACCGGCGGCGATGGCAGGCCTGATAATCTGCGCCGGGCCTTGCAACTGATCGCTCATTGTCCGCGCTTTCAACTTGCCTAGGAACCGTTTAGCCGCGGTTCGGAGAACCGCGCTCTGACAACGGGGCGAAGCGCGGTTCTCCGAACCGCGGCTAAACGCAGGAGGACTTGACCATGCAACCGACTCGTCGAGAGTTCCTGCGTCTGGGGCTGGGCGGCTCCGCGCTGCTGGCCTGCGGCGCGACCGTGCCGACCTTCCTCGCCCGCTCCGCGGCGGCGCTGGCCGACGGGCCGGCCCGTGCTGGCGGACGTGTTCTGGTGGTGTTGCAGCTGGACGGCGGCAACGATGGGCTGAATACGGTGGTGCCGCACCGCGACGACGTCTACCGGCGCTCACGGCCGCGTGTGGCTCTACCGGCTCAGGGCCTGCATCGCCTCAACGATGACCTCGGCCTGCACCCCGCGCTCGTCGGGCTGAATCGCCTGCACGAGAATCGTCAACTGGCCGTCGTGCAGAGCGTCGGCTACCCGAACCCGAATCGCTCGCACTTCGAGTCGATGGCAATCTGGCACACGGCTCGGCTGACCCCGGACCGCAGCACCCCGGGGTGGCTGGCCCGCAGCCTGGATCAGCGCGGCGGCGTGGGCGGCGACTCTCCGGCCCTGCATGTGAGCGAGTCGCTCTTGCCCCAGGCGCTGCACGGTGGCCAGCGTCCGGTGCCCAGCCTCGTCAACCTG
>DASPXY010000720.1:0-3312 GCA_035637055.1 Gemmataceae bacterium
GACTCTTCATCGACTACCGCGGCGACGACCGCTACACCTCGACGGGTCCGCACTACAACGGCGGCGCGGCCTGGGACCGGAGCGTCATGCTGTGCATCGACGCTGGTCCGGGAAGGGACGTGTATGAGCTCCACCGTTCGAGCGGGCTCGGTCGCGCTGATCACAACTCCTGGAGCCTCTTTGTCGAAGAGGGGGGCGACGATCGGTACCTGGTTCCCAACGGCATGGGATCGGCCTCCGACAACAGCATGAGCGGGTTCTTCGATTTGGCCGGCGAGGACGAGTACGTCAACGCGCCACAGTCGGTCGCGGGCAGTCGCGGCAACGGGCGGACTCTGCTCGACCATGCAGGAGGAGTCTTCGTTGATCGCTGAACGCTGCCGCTCGGCTCACGCGTCCTTGTGGTAGGTCTCGAACGCCGATACAGTGAGCTTATAGGTGCGGCTGCACGCGCCGCACCGGAGCTTTACGGAGTCGTGCACCACGTCCACCGTGCTGACTCGCAGGTCCGCCGGGTGCGTCGCGACGCACTGCGCCAGGTCGTCCTTCGCCTCCCTCTCGGGATTCCCCACCTCATCCGTACGGGTGGTGAAGGTCCGCACGAGGAACCGGTGGCGCATGTCGCAACTCGTGCACATCACCACAACCCGGTCGGGCAAGGCGAGCGCCTGGAAACTCAGTGACAGCGGATGCGAGGCGAAACATTGCTGGACGAAGGCCCCGCTCTTGAACGTGGGCATCGGATCGCTCCGCGCGTGACCTACGGTCCGGCCTGGGCCGCGCCGTGTGGCCGACGCATGGTGCCACGAACCAGCTTGAATTCAAAGAGGCGGCACTCCAGCGCGCCGTTGAAGAGGGGCGTTCGGCGCGAGGGCGCCAACCCGATCAGCTTGGGCAGGCGCAGGTCCGCCGTGAAGATGTAGGCGCGCCAGCCGGCGAAGGTGCGTTTAAGCGCATCACCCAGGCGCGGGTAGAACGCGGCCAGAACCGCCTGGTCGCCCAAGCGTACGCCATACGGCGGGTTCGTGACGATGACGCCTGCAGCGGCTGGTGGCTTCACGTCCAGCACGTCGGCCTGCGTCAGGACCACTGCGTCGGCCAACCCGGCGGCCTTGAAGTTGGCGTGCGCCGCCTGGAGCGCGCGCCTGTCACGGTCGCTTCCATAGACGGCATGGGCAGCCTTCGGCGTCTGCGCCGCCCGACTGGCCTCGCACAGGTCGCGCCACGCCTTCGAATCGAAGTTATGCAGCTTCTCGAACGCAAAGCGGCGACCCAGGCCCGGGGCGATGTGCCGCGCCATGAGGACAGCTTCCATCAGGATCGTGCCGCCTCCGCACATGGGATCGAGCAAGGCCTGCTCCGTGGTCCACCCGGACAGACGCAGGATGCCCGCAGCCAGGTTCTCGCGGAGCGGCGCCTCGCCGCTCGCCTTGCGCAACCCACGCTTGAACAACGGCTCGCCCGAAGTGTCGAGGTACAGGGTCATGTGCTGGTCGTCCAGAAAGGCGTCAATGCGAAGGTCCGGCTGACGGGTGTCCACGCTGGGACGCACGCCGGTCGCCGCACGGAACTTGTCGCAGACGGCGTCTTTGATCCTGAGCGTGACGTAATCAAGGCTCGTGAGCGGGCAGTGTTGCGCGCTGACCTTGATCTTGATCGTGCGGCGCGCTGCAAACCAGTCGCGCCAAGGCAGGTCATAGGCCGCCTGGTACACGTCCTGCTCGGTCCGGTAGCGGCCGTGAAAGACGCGCCAGAGTACCCGACTGGCGATCCGGCCTTCCAGATTGACCCGGTAGCAGAGGCTGAAGGGACCGGCAAACCCGACGCCGCCGGCGGTCGAATTGAGGTCGCGCGCGCCCAACTCCTCCAACTCGGCGGCAAGCACGCCCTCCAGCCCGCGCGGGCAGGGTGCGAAGAAGCGTTCCACCAGCTTATCCACGCCCGTTGACCTGTGGCATAATCCCGGCGAAGGGAACCTGGCCATGAACTTCTGCAGCAATTGCGGGGCGCCGGTCTCGCGGAAAGTTCCGCTCGGCGACAATCTGCCCCGTTTTGTGTGCGACGCCTGCCAGGCCATCCATTATGAAAACCCCAAGATCGTGGTCGGGTGCATCCCCGAGTGGGAGGAGCAGATCCTGCTTTGCCGGCGGGCCATCGAGCCGAAATACGGTCTGTGGACGGTGCCCGCCGGGTTCATGGAGCAAGGCGAAACCGCCGAGCAGGCCGCCGCCAGAGAGGCCCTGGAGGAAGCCAAGGTGGATGTCGAGATCACCTCGCTTTACGCCGTCTTCAGCATCCCGCATATCAGCCAGGTCTATATGATTTTCCGCGGCAGGATGCGCACCCCCTCCTTCGGCACCAGTGCCGAGAGCCTGGAGGTCCAGCTTTTTAAGCACGCGGACATCCCCTGGGACTCGTTGGCCTTCCCTGTCATTCACGAAACCTTGCACCGCTACGTCCAAGACCGAAGCCGGGGCAGCTTCCAGATCCACCTCGGGGTGGTGTCGCCAAAGCCTAAATGAAATGAGCAATCCGGGCAAGGTAGGTTTTTTCGTTGCAAGCGACCTGAACGGTTTTTATAATAGGCGGAACGGCCCGGCAGGAGAGCAACTCCCGAACGAAAAGGAGGCCCGGTGATGCTCCTAGAAGCCATGTTTGTGGCTTGGTTGTCCGCCCAACACACGTCCCAGGATTGCTTCATCTTCGGCGAGGTCTCGGCCACCGAAGAACAGGTCTTCAATCTTCAAGCAACCGGCTGCCCGATCAAGATTGAACGCAAGGGCAAGCTCATCAAGCTGACGTCACCCAAGTACATCGTCGAGATCACCATACCCGATGCGGCTGGCACCCAGAAGTTCCTGTACCAGTGGGGTCAATCCGAGGCGACGATCGGCGATCAGATCGTCCTGATCTCGTACCGCGAGGTGGGAGGAGGGTGAGGGAACACCATGAGCTGGCGTAACGGATTAGGATGGGCCTGGGGGCTGTTTCTCATCGTCTGCTTCATTGCCGGCTGCAATTCCGGGTACTCGTAAGAACGCCGGGGCGGCGGCCATCACGGTAGCGCCTGTGATACTCACCCCCGGTCGCGCCCTGCCCTCCCCCGTTTAATGAAGATCGCCACCTTCAACGTCAACTCCATCCGCAAGCGTCTGCCGCTCGTGCTCGACTGGCTTCAGCGCCACAAACCGGACGTGCTGTGCCTGCAGGAGACCAAGGCGCAGGACTCGGACTTTCCCGCGCTGGCGCTCGCCTCAATCGGCTACCACGTCACGTTCCGCGGCGTAAAGTCCTACAACGGCGTTGCCGTGC
>DASPXY010000721.1:0-5362 GCA_035637055.1 Gemmataceae bacterium
TACCGGCCTTCGCCGAGCAGGTGCCGTAAGAGGTCGAACAACTCCCCCGGATCGATCGGCTTGTCGATGCAACCGGCGGCGCCAAGGGTCTCGGCGTGTAACAGTCCGTCCCCGGCGCCTGTGCAGATGACCACGGGAATCGCGGCCCAGGCAGGTTCACGTGTCAGCGCGCGGTGGAACTGCCAACCATCCATCACCGGCATCATCAGGTCGAGCAGGATCAGGTCCGGCGGGCGGATCGTGGTGCGCAGTCGTTCAAGGGCTGCCTGACCGTTCTCGGCCTCGAAGGCGGCGTAGCCGACCCTGGATAAGATCGTCACCAGCGCCTCGCGGGCCAGGCCGTCGTCCTCGATCACCAGAACTGATGGGACAGCTTTTGCGTTCATGATGTGAGTCTACCAGAGGAAGCCGGACGCGCCGACGCGGCACGGCTTCCTATCAAGGAATAACCCATTCGAGTGCTTTCCTGCGCCATTCGGCCAGCGCAACCTGGCCGCGCAGGCCCCGAAGCCCATCAGGCGAGGCGGTCGCTCAGCAGGGCCAGGTAGGCGGCCTGACTGGTGATCAGGGGAGCGTTATCCTGAGAGATGTCGAGCGCGCTGCGATAATTCAGGGGCCGCGGGGGTTTGCAAAAGGCGCAGCGCCACCGCAGCAGGCCAGCGCTGGACGCCGGAGCGACCAGCCACAGCCGATACTGATAGCCTTGTTCCTCCATCAGGTTGAGCAAGGACGAGGTGGTGTTGGGGTCGGAAGAGAAAGGCGACGCGCTGCCCTCCAGGCCGAGGAGTTCGGCGAGGCAGGTGTCGAGAGCCGTTCCTTTCGGCAGCCCCAGGGCGTTTCCATTAGACATGGGCGCTCCGTTGCGCTGATGAGCCTTCCCGCGCAGGGCAGGGAGGGGGCGACCTCAGTGCCGCCCCTCCTCCATTCAGGAGAAACCGACTCGCCGTGCCCAGTACGCCAGGGTGCTTGCCGTCGATGAGGAGGGGAGTTGTAGCGCCCGGACCGAGAGTTCCGGGCAACCGAGTTGTGGGGATCCTGCGAAGGGGACGGCGCCGGCCGTCCAGGGCCAGGCGTCCGCGGCGAATGCTGCTCTGGCCGCTGCGCCATTCCTTGACAGGAGTGGCGGGATCTGGCAAGACTTGAATGTATGCGGGCAGCGCTCGCCAGTCAGGTCACGCCGTTTTCCGAGGGAGTGTCAAAACCATGTCAATCATCAAACGAGGCGTTGGGATGCTGCTGCTGACGGCGGGCCTGCTGGCTGCTGGCACGGTTCTGACCGCGCGCGCCGACGAAGGAGAGTACATCGTACCCGAGTGTGAAATGACAGGGGGACGGCTCGCGAGCGTCACGACCTGGGATCCGCTCGCCTTCGAGAAGTTGACCAAGGACTTCACCGTCGAGAGTGCCCGCTACTCACCGGCGGACCGGCGCATTACCTGGACGCTGCGGACGAAGAAGCAATACCGCACGGGCAAGGGCGAGCCGGAGGAAGTCGGCGTCGCCGAAGGCAAGCTCACCAAAGACCTGGAGAAACTCGTCGAGAATACCTACTATTGCGGGCTTTTCTACGACGCCGAGCGCCGCAAGGTCGGCAGCAGTGAGATCTATTTCACGCCCGGGGAGCGCGACGCCGACGATCGTTTTGTCGTCTTTGCCGATCTCAATGTGGCGAATATCGAGGCTTTCACGGCGAAGGTGGTGGTGACGCTGTGCGAGCGGCCGCCCGATTACGTGTACGAGTTGTACATGGCTCAGGGCGAGAGATACATGCGGATGGGGCGCTTCATCGACGCGGCCGCCGCATTCCGGCAGGCCCTGCAAGCGCGGCCGGGCGACGCCACCGCGACCACCCGACTGAAACAGGCCCAGGCGGGCAGCAAGCAGCCCTGATCCGGCGTGGGCTATACTCGACGCAGGGCAACTTGACACAAACCCGAAGCGCGAGCGAGGGACAGTCCCTCCCTCCCTCCCTCCCTCGCTCGCGCTTCGGGTTTGTGTCAAACTCAACCGGCGTCGAGGATAGCTTCTCTGTGTCTCTGTGGTTCCATCGCGCAACCTGTGTTCCGTCGAAACGACCTTGAGGCTATGATGGCCGCCGTCGTGGGAGTGATGTCCGAACTCCAGCAGGGACGCGACCATGAAGCGCAGGGAAGTTCTCTCCATAGGGCAAGCGGCAACCGCGGGCAGGCCGTGGTTGGCGGCCGCGTTGTGGACACTTTTCCTCGGCCTCCTCTTCTTTCTGGTTTACGGCACCTGCAACTATCTCACTTCCCTGCGCGTGGATGTCGGCACCTGCTATCTCGCCTGGGAGCGCGCAATTCCCTTTGTGCCGATCTTCATTATCCCCTATATGTCCCTCGACCTCTTCTTCGCGGCCGCACCCTTCCTGTGCCGCGACAGGTCGGAGATTCACTTACTCGCCAAACGGATCGCCCTCGCCATCGGTATCTCGGCGTGCTGCTTCCTGCTTTTTCCGCTGCGGTATGGCTGGGCACGTCCGCCGGTGGACGGTCTGCTTGGGCCGGTCTTCGGCTTCCTGACGGAGCTGGATCAGCCATACAACCTGGCGCCGTCGCTGCACATCAGTTTGCGCTCGATTGTGTGGGCGGTCTACGGCCTCCATCTGCGCGGTGCTGTCCGCAGGGTGACCGGGTGCTGGTTCGTCCTGATCGGTGTCTCGACCCTCCTCGTTTACCAGCATCACGTCATTGACGTCCTCGGCGGTTACGTCGTCGCGGTCCTCTGTTTCTATGTCGTCCCGGCGCGAGCGGCAGCAGCCTCCTCGGTGGGGTCGTACCGACGCGGTCTCAGGCAGGCAGGCATCTACGGGTCTCTGGCACTCGTGTGTGGAGTGTTAGCCTGGGTGGCCTGGCCGTGGGGGGCAATCTTGCTCTGGCCTGCGGCGGCGCTGACGGTCGTGGCCCTCGGCTATGGCTACCTCGGCCCGGCGATTTTCCGCAAATCGGGCGGCCGACTGCCCTGGAGCGCACGCCTCTTGCTGGGGCCGTATCTCCTCGGCGCGTACCTCTCGTCTCTCGGCTATCGCGGTCGCCTGCGGCTGTATGACGAGATCGTCCCGGGCCTATTGCTGGGTTGCCGGCTGAATGAGACCGAGGCGCGGACTGCGGTCGCACGGGGCGTGTGCGCGGTGCTGGACCTGACCGCGGAATACTCGGAGCCGGCCGCATTTCTGGCGCTGCCGTACCGCAACGTGCAGATCCTCGACCTGACAGCGCCGACGGTCGAACAACTCCACGAGGCGGTCAGCTTTGTGAGGGAACGCGCCTGGGCGGGCAAGGTGTATGTACATTGCGCCCTGGGGCGCTCGCGGAGCGCCGTGGTCGTGGCCGCCTACTGCCTGGCGCTGGGCGTCGCTCCGACCGTGGCCGCCGCGGTCGCCCTGGTCCGTCGCGCCAGGCCGCAAGTCGTCTTCCGCGACGACATGCTCGCCGTCCTCGAAGCCTACCGCGAGTCGCTGGCCGCGCACCGGATCCCGCTTGCGGGGTAGCACTCCTTTGCTGAGAGCGGTTTCAACACTAACCCGAAGCGTCAGCGAGGATTCCTGCTGCGACTGTCCCTCGCTGACGCTTCGGGTTGGTAACAGAGCTTCTAACCCGCGAGCGGCTTCCGAGCGACGGAGACGGTGAAAATGCCGTAAGCGTCGATCTCCATTGTCTCTTTCTCGAAACCCGCCGCCTGCACCAGTTCGTCCATCTCCGCCTGCGTCCGCCGCCGCATGATCCACGGTTCGCCGTCGCGATTGGGCAGCACGCGCGCGATGAACTCCACCTGCGGATGCCACGGCTGATTCGTGTAAAGGAGATAACCACCCTCTTCAATGGCGTCAGCCAGGCCGCGCAGCGAGTTCAGCACGCGCTCGTTGTCCGGAAACAATTCAAAGAGGCCGGACACGATGGCGATGGTCGGCCGCGGCGTCACGGCGGCCAGCGATTGCCGGTCGAAAGCGTCACCCTCGGCGTAGGTCACGTTCGTCAGGTTCAGCGTGCGCGCCAGTTCGCGGCCCGCCTCCAATCCGTCCGGGCTGCGATCGCGCAGCAAGGCGGTCGTCGGGATGTGCTCCATCTGTCGCAGGGTGTCGAGCAGGTAGCGCCCTGGCCCGGAGGCGATGTCGAGCAACCGCACCGGCCGCCCGGCGGCGTGGACCTTCTCGATCACCGCCCGTAGCAGCGTTTCCAGGTTCGCCTTGCGCTGACGGATGCCGCGCCAGCCGATGCTGTTCAAATAGAACCGGTCGATCAGCCACCCCAGCGGAGTCCAGCCGCGGGCCTTGTTCGCGTAGACGTGATCGAGCGACACGCCCGAATCGAAGCCGCTGTGCCAGCCAATACGGATGCCTTTACTCCACTTCCCGACGGTCTGCAGCATGAGCCGGTTGAGCGCGTAGCCCCAGCGCCGCGGCGACCAGAACGGCAGCGGCCTGCTGAGGCGATCGTACTCGGCCTTCGTGTAACCCTCGCGGTCCGCCTGCAGCAACGAATCGCTCCCCCGCGACCGCTCGAACGCGGCGCCGAGGAACTCTCGCACCTTGGCAATGGGCAAATGGCGATCCTTTTCGTGGAAAATCGAGTGGTAGAAGCCGGGGTAGACGTGCATCTCCTTCACGGGGGAGCCGAGTCGCTCGAAGAAACGCCGTTGCGCCGACACTTTGACGACCCAGTCGGAGCCGGCCGCCAGCAGCAGCGTCGGCACGCGGATCGCGCCGGCGTCGTCGATGAGCCGCGTCGCAACGTCGTGCAGGTCGAGGAGGACGTTGACGGCGATGTTGCGCGCGATGAGCGGATCGTCGCGGTACTCCTGGGCCTTGACCGGATCGTGCGTGAGCATGCCGGGCCGGACGTAGCTCTTGACAAACGACTTGCGTTTGACGGCCCGCAGCAGGCGCAGCCCGGGGATCGCGAAGGGTACGTAGAGCTTCACGCGGAGGGCCGGAGTGGCCAGAATCAGGGCACGAATCGGCGGCGCGTAATCGTGAACCCAGGCACCGAGGACCACCGCCCCGACACTGTGAGCCAGCACGACCATGTTCGGGATCGGGATGTCGTACTCGGTGCCGATGTGGCGGACGAAGGCATCGACGTCCTTCACCAGACAGCCGAAGTTCTCCGCATAGCCGCGCTCGCCCGGCGAGTGCCCGTGGCCGCGCTGGTCCCAGGCAAAGATGTTCACGGCGTCCAGGCCGAGTTCGTCCACCAACTCCTGAAAGCGGCCGGAGTGTTCGTGCCCGCGATGGAAGAGGAGCAACGCCTTGTCGCTGGGAACGCGAGCCGGCCAGACACGATAGAAGAGTTCCGTACCGTCCCACGTCTTCATGACGTGTTCGGTCAGCTCGCGCGTGTCGGGG
>DASPXY010000722.1:0-3098 GCA_035637055.1 Gemmataceae bacterium
CCGACCTCAGCCCATACCACGAGCCAAGCCGGACCACGGGGCGCAAAAAAGCCCAGACCAGCCGCCCAAAACCCGGCGCCGACCAACAGGCCGGCGAGCGCGTAGGCCCCGGCCCACACGGTTGCCGTGCCGAGCAGACCACGCAGGCGGCGCAAGAGACGGCCCATGCGTTCAATCTAAGGGGTACGGTTCAGCTATCCTGGACCGCAACCCAGATCTCGACAGGCTCCTCATCAGGATATTTCTCGAAATCGAAGGTATAGGCACGTTGCCGCGCGTTCGGGCGTCCAAAATACGCCCACACATCTCGCCAACCATCGATCACCGCTTGAGGTAGCGGGCCGGAGCAGCGGAAAACGAGATACGACGCCTGAGGCACGGATACGATCTGTAACGGCGGCGCTACCGACCGGGAATTCCGAACCTGGCGCCCCATCAACAACTGATAGCTGCCCGAAGCATCGCTCTCATATGCCGAGTACACGGCAATCGTCGGTCCGAACGCACCGACTGTCTGCAGGCGCTCGGACCACTGCTCGGAAGTGAACCGCCCCCAGAGCTGAGGAATCTTGCTTCCTGAAGGATTCATTTCCGCTGCGTTGGTTGTGCGGGTGGCGAGGCCCACGATTCGCTGGGGCTCGCCGCGTCGAGACTCGGGTTCAGATGTCACGTTAGGCGGCCAAGCTGTCTGGCCGCGGAACTCGCCCCAGCCCAGCCGCTGCGCGCCAACCAGCCAGCTGGCCGAGATGGTATCCCAGATGCGCCGTCATCAGGTACGCGACAAAGAGGCCGACGGTCGGGAAGGCTGCGCGCGCGGGCGCGTAGGGATTGGGAGCGGCGAGGGTCTCGGCACTCGCGGACACTGCCACGACACAAAGCTCCGCGTACACTTGCCGCACCGCCGCAATGAGTCGGGCGATGGGTGGATAATCATCCGGATTCAGAGACGGCTTGGAGCCGGGCGCAAAGTGTTTTGTCCAATTCGTCGGACAGAGCGACGGCCGGCCGCACATGCGGCGCGCGAAGTCTCCACTCACCGCAAGGTGTCCCAACAGCCAGCCCGCCGTTTTCGCTCCCGGCTGTGGTTCGAGCGCGCAATGGGAGTCATTCACGTCGACGAGCATGGGATCGAGCAAGGAAAGCATGTAGCGAGACACCGCAGCGCTGGTGTGCATACCGCCTCGCAAAGTGGTTTGTTGGAGCTCGCTACCGCCTAACCTGGTGTCACTAATCTACGTCCCCTTGCGCGTGACCGATTTGCGAACCGCGGCACGTCGAGTTCCTCTTCCGGCAACCGCAACGGACCCATGGTCGTGTACGGTACAATCGATGTTCTCGCGCAGTAGCAGTACGCGTTGGGCTGCCGCATTAGCGCCTTCGCACTCGAGCCTACGGGCGATCCCCGCGAATAACCGCTACCGTACCGCTCCACTCACGCCGCGGATCGACGTTCCGTGGATGGTAGGCAGTCACGACCGCGCCCTGCCACGCGAGGCACGTGTAGCCCCACGGGACCCGGGGCATGTCCCACGGGGTCCTAGACATACAATTCGCGCCGAGGACAGCCAGCTGCGGTACCCTGAGCGTGTCGCCGCCGGGCAGGATTTGCACGCCGAACTCTTTACGCGAAGGCGGGACTTGCCAGCTGCGCTGCTCACCGGCGGCGAGGCGCACCGGCACGGCCAGGTGCTGCCCGACGCGAATGCTGTCAAAGGTGCGCGCGGGCTCGTAGACATGCACCCACCAGCGCGTCCAGGTGTCCCCAACATAGAGATCCACGCCAGTCGTCCCCGGGGCACGAGCACGGATACGCCATCCCTCGTGCGTGACGATCGTGCTGTCGTCAACAGACAGGAGCGCGTTCAGTGGTCTCACCGGGCGGCCAGCCGAGTCGACAGCGTCGAAGAGCAAGTCATACGGAGGATCACCCATCACGAGGTTCACCGGGCCCCCGCCGAGCAGATCGTGGACCGGCCGGCAGCGGACAACCACCGACTTCGTCAGTGGACCGAGCGAGGCCCGGACCGTAGCGTCGCCGGCCTGCGTACACTTTACGACACCACGGTCGGAGACTGGGACGGCCACACCGGACGTCCATTGGAAATGGATGCCCGTATCCGGCAGCGCATGCCCAGCCGCGTCGAACACGTGCATTGGCATCTGCATGGGGCTCTCGTTGTTCACGACGACCGTGTCGGCGATTCCCGCGACGAGGCGCGCTAGCGGGCCCTCACAGGCAGCCAGCGCGAAGAGCGCTCCGCTGGCAACAACTCGCCGCCAATCAGTGCTTCTCATTGGCTCGACAAGTGCTTGTCGGACGGGGACGCGCCGCCAGCCTCAGGCGCGTGTTAGACGGCGGCTCAGCCGAGCGTCGAGCCAATTTCGTTATGAGCAAGTCCTGCTCGCCGTGCTGCGGATTTCCAAAGCCCGATCCCAACGCCGAGACCGACGCTCAATCCGATCACCGCAACGGCGATGACTGGGAGGGGGAGTTGTTCTCCGGCCGCTAAGCGCTGCGCTGGTAGCTCGCCGTTGAACTCTCGGCGTAGCCGGTCAGGTCCTCCCGCCACCAGATAGTAGACCGCCATGCCCGTGAACGCGAACGTCAGGCCGACGATCAGCATTGATGCGGCGAGCGTGATGCGCAAAAAAAGCCTGCGAAGAACCGGAGGAATAGGCAAGATCGTTCACCCTAATAGGACTGGAACGCGGTAGGCCAGCCCCTGAACATGAGCCACGAACTCGAGGGGAGGCTTCACCGCGTGTTGCTTGACATAGTGAATGAGAATCTCGGGAAACCACCACGTGCCGTCAGTCAGCATCGCGGGTCCGTACTCCTGGATTCGTCGGCCAGAACCGGAGGGGAAGAGTCCTGAGCCGGTCGAACGACAGGGCTCCTGGACCAAGACGCGGACGGACCATAGGCCAAGATGCCGAAGCGGGGAACTGGCAGTCAGGCTGCCTAACGGAGTGCGCCTAAGCTACAGCGCCGAGCTTGATGATCACAAATGGAATTCTACCTCAGACGCCGGTCGCCGTCAGCTTCAGCTGCGTGTTAGACAGCACGCTTCGCATCCTCAGGAATCGAGCAGCTCAAG
>DASPXY010000723.1:0-2486 GCA_035637055.1 Gemmataceae bacterium
GCGACAGTCTGGGCGCTCGACGGCTCCGGCAAGCGCCGCGGACAGGTGGAGGCCACGCTCACCGGCGGCCGCCTGACCTTCGCCATCGGCCCGGACCATCGTACGCTGTGGTACGAGATCGAGACGGTTGGCTCGCAGTGAAGCCCCGCGGGCTGCCACCCTGGAGGCTGCCTCATGACGCCGTTCCCTGACCCCTTCGACCTGAAAGGCCGCTCCGCCCTTGTCACCGGCGCCAGTCGCGGCATTGGCCTGGCGATTGCCGAAGCCCTTGCCCAGCGCGGCGCCTCCGTCGCCATCACCGGCCGCAAGGCCGACACCCTCGCCCCAATCGCCGAACGCCTGCGATCCCAGGGTCTGAACGCAGTGCCGCAGGTTTGTCATCAGGGCGATCCCGCCGCCATCGCGGGATTGTTCGAGCGCCTCGACGCGGGCGGTTTCGTCCCGGATATCGTCGTCGTCAACGCCGCGACCAACCCCGTCATGGGGCCGTTGATGGACACTGATCTGGCCGCGTGGCAGAAGATTCTCGACGTGAACCTGACGGGAGCGCTGCTGACCGCCCAGCATGCGCTGCGGCGCATGTTGCCACGCCGTCACGGGGCGATCCTCTTCGTCTCGTCCATCGCCGGGATTGACCCGCTGCCGGGGCTCGGCGCGTACAGCGTGAGCAAGGCGGGCATTCTCGCCCTGACGCGAGCGCTGGCGAAGGAGGTCGGCGGCAGTGGCGTTCGCGTCAATGCCCTCGCCCCAGGGCTGATCGAAACGCGCTTCTCGGCGGCGCTCTTCCAGGACAAACAGGCGTACGAGAAACTGATGGCGACCGTGCCGCTGGGCCGTCACGGGCAACCGGGCGACCTCGTCGGCGCTGCCGTGTTCCTGGTATCGGACGCGGCGGCCTACGTGACGGGTCAGGTGCTTGTGGTTGACGGCGGCGGGCGCGTCTGACGAACCGCCGAATCACACCGAGGATCTGGCCATCGGCGTCGCCATCAGTTCCACTACCGTCGGATGCTGCGGCGGGTGGCGATGGAAGAAGTACCCCTCCACGACCGTCGCATTCTGCCGATACTCGTCCGTCGCCATCAGGATATTGTGGAGCTGCTTCAGGCGATAATGCGGCACCATCGGGAAGAGGTGGTGCGGCAGGTGGTAGTCCATGCCGAGTGGGAAAACGGCGAAGCGGATCGCCCGGCTGACCAGGAAAATACGCGTGTTGGTCAGGCGCTCGCGCGAGGCGTTACCGTGCTGCACCACCTGACGCAGAATCATGCAAAAGCTAAACATCGTCACCAGCGGCACAACCCACAAGAGCAGATAATACAGCGCCCACGGCTGACCCGTCAGGTAGGCGAGCCAGGCGAGGGTCGTGAACAGGGCCGTCAGGTACGTGAGGCGCCCGTGCCCGACCCAGCGCGGTGAGATGTCCGGCTTGACCATCGTTTGCCGGTACAATCGATCCGGCACGAAGGAGTAGAATGTCACGATCGCCGCCAGCATGACCGCTGGCACCACGCCCAGCAACAGCGGCTGGTCGCACAGCACGCAGACGGTCAGCGCCCCTGCCAAGCCCGCCAGGTAGAGCAAGCCAACGAAGATGACCATCTTCGAGCGCTGGCCTTTCGCTTCATAGGGGCCGGTGCCACCGCCGGTCGCGTTATAGCGGGCGCGAATGCGGATATAGCGGATCAGTTTCGGAAAGATCAGAAACTGCTTGAGGACGCACTCCCAGATAAAGCGGCCCGGCGACATCGGAAAATGAAAGAGATGCCCGCTCTCCGCCATC
This sequence comes from Gemmataceae bacterium, assembly GCA_035637055.1. GTDB lineage: Bacteria > Planctomycetota > Planctomycetia > Gemmatales > Gemmataceae > DASPXY01. The sequence continues at coordinate 1,784 of DASPXY010000723.1, forward strand.
TGCGATACGTCGGGGTCGCGCTCGGGATCGTTCGGAAACTGATGGTGCGCCAGGTGCTGCAGGCGGTAGTGGTGCGTCGTGCTCCACATCGGGAACATGCACAGGAAGTCCGACACCAGCTCGTTGAGCAGGCGGTTGCGAAAGAGCATGTAATGACTGGCTTCGTGGGCCAGCGTCGTCAGGCGGTGCTGGCCCGCCCCGATCAGCACCACTGCCAGCAGCGTCACCGGCACATCCCACAGCCATGACAGCAGGCCCCACTCGGCGCGATGCTGGTAGAAGGCGATCGTCAGGCCGATCACCGTGCCGAGGAACAGGTATTCGCGGGCGATGTAAAACCAGTTGGTGAAGTTATCAGCGCGGCGCAGGGCGTTGACGCGGCGGATCACCTCTGGGTCGTTGAGGCGACGGCCCTGAGTCGGGAGGACGGCGGTTGACATGGCAACTTCTCTCGTCGGGTTACTCTTCCCAGAATATCCAGATTACCTGGCTTTGCAAGCGCCTGCGAGTCCTTTCGGACTCAACCGGGCGACGCTGTGCGACCGGTGCCGGCACAATCCGAATGATCGGCGGGACGGTTTCGACTTGGCTTCCGGATCGGCGCGGCGATAGAATTCCAACGTGAAGATGAGTCTGATCTCCCCTTCTGGAGTTCGCAGACCGTGAGCGATCAACCCTCTCTCCCTGACACCACGATTACCAC
>DASPXY010000724.1:0-4420 GCA_035637055.1 Gemmataceae bacterium
CTCACGCAGGACCATGCCCAGATTGCTATGGGCCGGAGCGAATTTGGGATCGAGGTCGATGGCTTTCTTGAAGTGGGCGGCGGCGCCGTCCAGATCCTTCGTTTGCAGGAGGACCGTGCCGAGTTCGTGGTGAGCCTGCACATGCTTGGGGTTGAGTTCGATGACTTTGCGATAGGCCGCAATGGCTCCGTCCCAGTCCTGCTTGACGGCGAGTGCTCGGGCAAGGTTGTAGTGTCCGGGCGCAAACTTGGGGTCGAGTTCGATCACCTTGCGGAACTGGACGATGGCACCCTTCAGATCCTTGGTTTCACGCAGGGCCAGGCCGAGATTGCTGTACGCCGGGGCATACTTGGGGTCGAGTTCGATGGCCTTGCGAAACTGGGCGATGGCACCCTTCAGATCCTTCCTGTCGCGCAGGGCGACGCCGAGGCCGCTGTAGGCGGGGGCAAAGGTGGGATCGCTCTCGATGGCCTTTCTGAACTGGGCGATGGCACCGTCCAGATCCTTCTTGGCGTACAGTTCACGAGCGAGTTTGTGGGTGGCCTGGGCCTGTTCGCGGGCGCCTTCCGCCTGCCCCCAGGCTTGCCCGGTGAGCGAGAAGACCAGGGCCGCCCAGAGGGCGCCCAGTCCCACCAGCAACCTTGCTGCTCTGCTCACTGTTGCTTGGTGGGTGTTGTTGGCTGTGGTGCGCGAAAGGGTCATGGGATACTCCCTCCAGGAATGCTCACTCGCTGACGCGGATCTTGAAACTATGGAAGAGTTCCTGCCGGCTGTCGTCGCTGACGAGCACCAGCACGCCAGCCTCCGTCCCGGGGAAGTTCGTCGGCGCCGTCCAACTCACCCGGCCACTCGGCGACACCGTCAGCCCGTCCGGTCCGGAACTGAGCTGATAGCATACGCCTCCCTTCCGCGACTTCACTCCGATCTGGTAACTGTACGTCTCGCCCTTCTTCACCGCTGCCGGTGGCTCCGATGTGAGCAACAGGTAATCGATGCCCGACTTCGCCAGCGCCTCATCGACATCGAAGCGGTGCAGCACCAGCTTGTCGTTGCTGTAGGGCAGCGTCAGAATCAACTTGGCGTCGGGGACGAAGTGCAATCGTTTGTCGATGGTCAATGTCGAACGACCCCAGTGGTCGAGGCCCTCGCGTAACTCGTCGATCTCCGGCAGCTGGGCCAGCGGCCGCGGGTCGCCCAGCAGATACACTGTCAGCCCCTTGTCAGAATCCTTCGGCGACCGCCCCCCAGCGAGAGCACGCAGGCCCAAAAAGAACGGCGCATTGTGGGCCGGCACCGTGCCCGAACGGCCATCCTTGTCCGTTCCTTCGATGTGCTTCGCCTCGTTGGTAAACAGGCCGCGCCGGCTGGTGAACAGCACCTTGCCGTTCTGCCCGGGAACGACGTGGCCCGCGGAATCGCCGACGTAGTTGGCCCGCAGTTCGTCGCCCTCCAGCGTCCAGGTCTGCACGCCCGACGGCGATCCTCCCATCCAGGAGGTAAATACTCGCCCATTCGCCGACGCCCGCACCGGCCCCGGGTCGCCGAAACCAATCATGGTCTTCCGCTTATCCATCGGCTTGAGCGGGAGCAGCTTGAGCGTCTGGATGTCCATGAGAGCGATCGTGGTGCGGCCCAGGCCCGGCGTGTCGGGGCCGCCCAGGAACAGCGGACCGGCGGAGGCGCTGCCCATCGCCGCCACGTGAACCTTGTCCTTGAAGGGCAGGGGGGCGATCAACTCGCGCTGCAGCGTCTTGAGGTTCCAGCGCTGCAGGATGTTGGTCGCCGCGTGGATGATGATGAGTTTCTCCGCGCCGGCGGCGAAGCGAATGGCCTCTTCGGTCAGCGGGATAGTGTGGACCACACGCGCCTGGCTGACGTCGAAGATCGCCAGGCTGCGCGCGGTCGGCATGTGCAGGATCAGGTAACGGCCGCCCCCGCCGACCACCAGATCGCTGACCGGCGCCGGCAGCGGCTTCTCGACCTTCGGCCGGTCGAGGAACACCGGCTCGATGCTCACCAGCCCGGGGCCGCCCGCGACCTCAGTGGGCAACCCCTGGAGGGCGATCGTCCGGGTCAGGCGGCCCACTTCCTTGGCGCCCTGAGTCGCGACCAGGGTACAGCTGACAGCGGTGATCGCCCGGAGCGGTTCGATATTTACCTTGACGGCTCGGGTAAGGCTGTAACGAAATTCCTCGTTGCCCAGGCGGAGCGGCAGCGGATCCACACCACCAAGAGCGCCTTCGACGATCTCTCCAGTATTCAGTACAGCCTGGGGGCGCGGCCGCAGCTGCAGTGTCCGCACGTCGGCGAGTTTGAGATCCTTGTTGCCGACCTTGATCTTGCGATCGAGGAGCGTCCCCTGAACCAGACCGTTATCGTAACTGAGCGTCAGCCGCAGCACCGGAGGGCCATCCGGTGGCGGGACCGGGATTGCCGTCACGCGGTAGACGCCCGCAGCTGGCTCCATTTTCTGGCGGCGTTCCTTGCCGTCGCCGTTGTCGAGGATCAGGTCCAGGCCGATCGGGTCGGCGGAGGGCAGCACGGCCATCGCCTTCGCCTGGAACAGGGCAGGGGAGTGCATCGTCGCCAGCTTGATCGCCGGCGGGATGAGCTGCAGGTCCGGCCGGGCGACGAAGCGCTGCACGTGACTGACGGGGATCACGAAATTGACCTGGGCGCCAAGGACGCCGCTGACCACGACACCGACCACCTTGCCCTTGCTATCGAGCACCGGGCCGCCGGAGTTGCCCGGATTGAGGACCGCGTCCACTTGCACGCGCCACAACTCTCCATCCTTCTGGCGCAGCGAGGTCACCTGTCCCTTGTTGACGCTGACCGCCGGGTAAGCCTCCTTTTCGAGAGCGAGTCGTTTCCCGAACGGGAAGCCCAGGGCCATCACCTCCGTCAACTCGACGAGGCCATCGCTGGAGCCAAGGGCGAGCGCCGGGAAGGTGCCTTCGCCCTCGACGCGCAACAGCGCAAGATCGAGTTCCTTGTCGGTGCGGATGACGCGAGCGCTGCGTATCTTCTGCGTTTTCAGGCTGGGGTCGAGGATCAGGTTCACGACTCCGCCATCGCCGGCGAAGCGGATGACATGCTCGTTGGTAACAAACAACCCGGAGGGGTGGACACAGAAGGCCGTGGCGTGCGCGTTGCGCACCTTGACCTCGACGAGCGCGGTGGCGGCCTTGCCCTGTTTCAGCACCTCGGCCGCGCCTGGCTGCTGCGCAGAGGCCGCTGGCAACCATGCGAACAGGAACATGACCGCCCACGGACAATGAAACAAGAGGCGCATGCTGACTCTCCGGAAACGAGCTGGGTTGTGCGGCCCCGAATCCGGAGTGTAAGGGACGGCGCCAGGATGTCAAGCGCTTGGTGCGCATCGCCGGGGCAGGGCAGGGCACCCACCCACAGAACCGCTCAGCGGTCCAGCAGGTTGAGCACCGCCGTACTCATCGCCAGGACACCGGTCTTGATCGTCGGCTCCGGCGCCGGGCAATACTGATCCGAGTGCAACGACGGCAACGGGCGCGCCTTTGCCTCAGCAATGCGTTCGGGGGACTGCGTGCCGAGGAAGAAGATGAAGATCGGCATGCCCTCACGGCCAAAGCGAGCGAAGTCCTCGCCTCCCATCACCATCTGCCGCTCCAGCACCTTGTCAGCCCCGAGCACCTCGCGGAACACGGTGACGGTCTTGCGTACCAGTTTGGTGTCGTTGCGCAGCGCCGGCGTGAAGTCCGCCAGGTCGAACTGCACCACCGGCGGCGGCGCTCCTGCCCCCTTCGCCGCGGCCTCGGCCTTCCGCTTGATCCCGAAGAGGAGGTGTTTGCGCATCGAGTCCGTGGTGCTGCGCACCGTGATCTGCAGCTTGACCTCGGCGGGGATGATGTTGTGCTTGCTGCCGCCGTGGATCGAGCCGACCGTCACCACCGCCGGTTCGGTCGGGTCGGTCTCGCGGCTGACGAGCGTTTGCAGGTCGAGGATGATCCGGGCCGCCAGCACCACCGGATCGATGGCCGTATGCGGGTGGGCGCCATGCCCGGCCTTGCCGCGCACCGTGAGATCCACGCGATCCACATTGGCCAGGGCGTAGCCATCGGTGTAGGCGACACTCCCGGCCGGCCGCATCGCGTCGCAGTGCAGCGCCAGGGCGTAATCCGGTCGCGGGAAGGTCTTGAACAGGCCCGCCTCGATCATCATACGGGCGCCCGCGCCGATCTCCTCGGCTGGCTGACCGACGAACAGGAGCGTCCCCCGCCAGCGCTCCTTGAGGCTGGTCAACACGCGGGCAGCACCGACCCAGCAGCTCATGTTGATGTCGTGGCCGCAGGCGTGCATCACGCCGACCTCCTGCCCGTCGAGATCCCGCGTACGCACCTTACTGGCATAAGGGAGATTCGTTTTCTCCGTTACTGGCAGG
>DASPXY010000725.1:0-3473 GCA_035637055.1 Gemmataceae bacterium
TCAACAACGACTTCGAGCACTTCATGCATCACGTGCTCGACATCACCAAGTCGCTCGCCTACCACGGCTTCAAGAAGGTCATCCTGCTCAACGGTCACGGTTCCAACTGGCCCAACCTCGACCTCGTCGCGCGCCGCACCAACCTTGAAACCGACGCCGAGTGCGTCCTCGCGGCGTGGTGGAACCTGCTGACGGTCGACAAGGGTTTCCTGCCGCGCTGGCGGCAGAGCAAGTTCCCCGGCGGCTGTGCGCACGCCTGCGAACTGGAGACGTCGCTGTACCTCTACCTCGACGGCGACAACGTCCGCAAGGACCAGATCAAGAACGGCGTCATCAGTTTCAACGAGGACAACAGCCCGTTCAGCTATGTCGATCTCTACGGGGCAGGGCCGGCGACGGTTATCTCCTGGACCAGCAGTTACTCGGAAACCGGCGTCCTGGGCGAGGCGGAACTGGCCACCGCGGAGAAGGGCCGGCAAGCGTACGAGGAAGCCGTCAAGCAACTCGCACGCTTCGTGGCGTGGTTCAAGGACCGCCCGAAGGACAAACGCCGCGACCGCCATCGCCGCCCGCCAACCATGCCCATCCCCTGGGGACAACGACCCGTCAAGGAGTAATGCGGCCACATGGGCGTTTTCGTTCGTAGTTCCGCCTTTAGGCGGTTTCGTCCTGTTCCGCCTAAAGGCGGGACTACGAACAAGAGGTGAGTGATGAGCCACTCCCCCCAGTTCCACGTCCGCCCGGCGCTGCCGGACGAACTGGTCGCCGCTTTCACGCTGATCTTTCGGCGCTTTCCGGAAGATGAGCGCACGCCGCGCACCTTGCGGGCCCTGCGCCTGGTGTCCGACGGCGAGCTACCCGCGGAGGGGGTGCGGGTGGTGGCCGGCGCGGACGGGTTGCTCGGCGCCCTGGTCTGCGTCGCTCTGCCGGGTGCGAGCGGCCTGGTCTGGCCACCGCAAACCGCCGATGATACTTGCCGTGAAGCCGTCGAGGACGCCCTCTTACGCGACGGCCTTGGCTGGCTTCGGAGTTGTGGGGTCAAACTCCTCCAGACCCTGCTCTTACCCGCGGAAACATGCAGCGCCGCCCCCCTGGAGCGCAATGGCTTCCGCCATGTCACCGGCCTGCTCTACATGAGGCATTTGCTGAATGCGCGGACGAAAGCGGCCCTACCCGAGGGGCCGCCGCTCAGCTATCGCACCTATGCGGAGCCGGATTGTGCTGATTTTCACGATGCCTTGATGCGCTCTTATGAGGACACGCTCGACTGTCCGGAACTCAACGGTGTGCGTTCCGTGGAGGAGATCATCGCAGGGCACAAGACGCAAGGAGCGTACGACCCTGAGCGCTGGTGGCTGGCCCTGCTGGATGGGCGCCCTGTCGCTGTGGTTCTCCTCAACGAACAGCCGGAGCTGGATGCGTGGGATCTTGGCTATCTGGGGGTCGTGCCGGAGGCACGCGGCAAAGGGGTCGGCCGTGCCTTGACCATCCGGGCCATCCACGCCGCCCGTGCAGCTGGCGCCGCGGAACTGACGCTCGCGGTCGATGTGCGCAACCTTCCCGCCCACAACCTGTACACCCGTCTGGGATTCCAGACCTTCGATCGGCGCGAGGTTTACCTGGCATTCCTGCAATGAGTTTTGCAAGCCCACCCGTCGCCACAAGCGGGCTCGAACCTCGCGGAATGGCATTGGCAAGGACGCGGCGCGACCTTAGACTGACCAATCTCCGAGTCAAGATCCCGCGCGGGCCTTCCCTCCTGCGCGGGATTCGTCTCTCTTGATACCGAACCATCTACGACCTTTGCGGGGCGTTCTGTTGCCCCGTCACTGAGCACAGGTTGGGGGGTTGCCCTTGACGACCAGTGAGCGCGAAGTCGTGGCGGTGTTGGGAGAGGCGATCACCCAGCGCATCGGCGAGCCACGCTACAATCTCTGGTTTGCGAACAAGACCAGGTTCCGCTGCGACAACGACCAACTCGTGGTCGGCGTCTCGAATCACTTCTATCAGGAGTGGTTGCAGAAGACGTTCACCGATGAGTTGCGCGCCGCGGCCGCCGACGTGTTCGGCCGGCCGATGCAGGTACGCTTCGCCATCGATCCCGAGTTGTCCCCGGCGCCGCGGCGCGAAGAGGCCGTTCGGCCGGAACCGACAGCACCCGTGGCAGCGAACGAGCGGCGGGGTTTATCCCCGCCGTGCCAGGGCCAAACAGCGGGGATAAACCCCGCCGCTCATCCCCCCACGACCCGACCGCCGGCGCAGGCGAAGGCACGCAAGCGGCGTTGGCATCACCTGAGGGACTTCATCGTCGGCGCCTGCAATCGCGTGGCCTACGCCTCCGCGCTCAGCGTCGTCGAGGAGCCGGGTCAGGGGGCGAATCCGCTGGTGCTGCACGGTCCGGTCGGCACCGGCAAGACGCACTTGCTCGAAGGCATCTACGCCGGGCTGCGCAAGACGCAGCCCGAGTGGCGCGTCTGCTTCGTGACAGCGGAGGACTTCACCAACCGCTTCGTCCAGGCGATGCGCCTGGGCAAACTCGGCGCCTTCCGCAAGCACTTCCGCGAGGTCGATGCCTTGCTGCTCGACGACCTGCACTTCCTGGCGAGCAAACGCGCCACCCAGGAAGAGTTCCTGCACACCTTCGACGTGTTGCAAGCGGACGAGCGACAGGTGGTACTGACGTTAGACTGCCACCCACGTCTCTCCGACCAGTTCATGCCGGAGTTAACGGATCGTCTACTTGGAGGAGCGGTGTGGAGCCTGACGCCGCCGGACGCCGAGACGCGGCTGGCGCTCCTACGCGGCAAGTCCCTGCGCGGCAGCGAAGCGGCCGTTCCCGACGCGGTGCTGCAGTACCTTGCCCAGCAACTCCGCGGCAACGTCCGCGAGCTGGAGGGTGCCCTACACAGTGTCCAGCACTACAGCAAGGTAGCCGGCCGCAAGGTCGATCTGACGCTCGCTCGTGAGGCGCTGGCGGATCTGCTGCGCCACTCGGTCCGCGTCGTGCAGCTGGCCGACGTCGAGCGCATGGTGTGCCAGGTACTGCGGTTGGAGGCGGACGCCCTGCAGTCGAAGAAACGGGCGTGGCATTACGCTCATCCGCGGATGCTGGCGGTCTACCTGGCGCGCAAGCATACGTCGGCGACCTACACCGAAGTCGGCCTGTACTTCGGGGGCCGCAATCACAGCACGGCGGTCGCCGCAGAGAAGAAGGTACGGCAATGGCTGGAGGACGACGCGACGCTGACGCTGGGCGAGCGACAGGTGCGCGTGCGGGAGTTGGTCGAGCGCATCGAGCACGAGCTGCTGCGTTGAGTGAAAACCTCTGCGGAAAAAGGGCGCTTGTCGAGCTACTTGGCCTGCAGCCGGTCGAGTTCTGCCTGTGCCAGACGTGTCAGCTGGGAATTCGCAGCGGCGCCGCGGCAACAACTTCGTGCTGAACGGCGTCAAGTACCTCATCTCCAACGCCGGCA
>DASPXY010000726.1:0-6693 GCA_035637055.1 Gemmataceae bacterium
CCACCGGGCAAGTTCGGCGAGTTAGAGGGGGTCGCCCACCGCGGTGACTTTGACCTGCGCAGCCACATGGAGGGCAAACTGGTCCATCAGGATCCGAAAGACCCGGCCTCCCCGCTGGTCGTCGAGTTGGGAGCTGACGGCAAGCCGAAATACAAGGGGAGCGGCAAGGATCTGAGTTTCTTCGACGACCAGGCGCGCGAGCGCTTCGTGCCGCACGTGATCGAGCCGTCCGCTGGCGCCGACCGGGCGACGCTGGCGTTTTTGTGCGAAGCGTATCAGGAGGACAAGGTGCCTGACGAGCACGGCAAACTGACCGAGCGTGTCTTCCTGAAACTGCATCCGCGCCTGGCACCGATCAAGGCGGCTGTCTTCCCATTGGTTAAGAAGGACGGGATGCCGGAGATCGCCCAGAAACTCTACCGCGAACTGAAACGTGACTTCAACGTCTTCTATGACGAGGGCGGCGCCGTCGGCCGCCGCTACCGTCGCCAGGATGAGGCCGGCACCCCCTGGTGCATCACCATCGACGGCCAGACCTTGCAGGATCAGACTGTCACCATGCGAGATCGTGATACTCTTGAGCAATGGCGCGTACCGCTCGCGGCCGTCGCCGACGATCTCCGCCGGCGCCTGCGTCCCGCTCCATGATCTGACCAGTGAGGCACCTATGAAAGTGTCCTTCGTCCTGCTGGGCGCTGCGCTCACCCTGACGTCGCTCGCCGCGGAGCCGCTGCACGCTGGCGACAAGCCCAAGGAGCAGAAACTCGACAAGAAGCTCGATGGCTACTGGGTCGGGCCGATCAAGCTTGGCCCCGTCGAACTTCGCGTCGTCGCCAAATTCACGAAGAAGAAGGACGGCACGCTCGGCGGCACCCTCGACAGCCCCGATCAGGGCGCCAAGGATATCCCCATCGACGAGGTCACCTTCAAGGATCCGGATCTGCGTTTCGAGGTCAAGTCGGTCAAGGGCGTTTTTGAGGGCAAGTTCAAGGAGGACGGCACGGAACTGGTCGGCCGCTGGAAACAGGGCAATCTGGACGTGCCGCTGACACTCAAACGCCAGGACAAGCCTCTTGTCATCGTCCGGCCGCAGGAGCCGAAACGCCCGTACCCGTATCTCGACGAGGAGGTCAGCTACGAGAACAAGAAGGCCAAGGTCAAATTCGCCGGCACGCTGACGCTACCCAAGGGCAAGGGGCCGTTCCCGGCGGTGCTGCTGATTACCGGTTCGGGGCCGCAAAACCGCGACGAGGAACTGCTCGGCCACAAGCCGTTCCTCATCCTCGCCGACCACCTGACGCGGCAGGGGATCGCCGTGCTGCGCGTCGATGACCGCGGCGTCGGCGGCTCGACCGGCGACACGATGCAATCGACGACCGCCGACTTCGCCGAAGACGCCCTTGCGGGGGTCGCCTATCTGAAAGGTCGCAAGGAGATCAACCCGAAGCAGATCGGCTTACTCGGGCATAGCGAGGGCGGCGTGGTGGCGCCGCTGGCGGCGTCGCAGTCGAAGGACATCGCCTTTATCGTGCTGCTCGCCGGCACGGGCCTCGTCGGCGAGGAGATCCTGCGCATGCAGACGCAGCTGATCCTCAAGGTGAACGGGGCCGACGAGAAGACGCGCACCGTGCAAAAGAGCCTCCTGGATCTCATGCTGAAGCTCGTCAAACAGGAAAAGGACAACGCGGCGGCGCTGAAGGCGTTCGACAAACTCTGGCCCGAGATTGTCGCCAAACTGGGCGACGACCAGAAGAAAGTGGACAAGGTCGAGGCGCTGGCGAAGAAGCAGTTCGAGGGTTTCCTTTCGCCCTGGTTCCGCCACTTCATCGCACACGACCCGCGACTGGCCTTGCGCAAGGTCGCGTGCCCTGTCCTGGCGCTCAACGGGGAACTCGATTTGCAGGTGCCGGCGAAGGAAAACCTTGCGGCCATCGGCAAGGCACTCAAGGAGGCGGGCAACAAGGATGTCACCTTGAAAGAGTTTCCTTCTCTCAATCACCTGTTCCAGACCTGCAAGACAGGTTCGCCGACGGAGTACGCCAGCATCGAGGAGACAATGGCTCCGGTGGTGCTACGGACGATCAGCGAGTGGATTCTGAAGCGAACGACCACCGAGAAACAATAAATCCGAAACTCGAAATCCGAAACAACTCCGAAACTCGAAGAAGACAACCCTCGGAGCGCGGGCGTCCCGCCCGCTGCCAAGCCGCCAGGATGCGGGCGAGACGCCCGCGCTCCGAGGGCTTCATTTTCTTGTTGGGTATTCGGATTTGTTTCGGATTTCGAGTTTCGGATTTCGGATTTTCAGCCGCCGATGGCGTGCATGGTGCGCAGCGGCTTGACGAAGCGCGACGTGTTGATCTCGTGCCCTTCCCACTTGGCCCATACATTCCGCCGAATCACCTCCGCAATGTCCGCAAACGGAGCGTTCGCCCGCAGCAGCGCCTTGACGTCCACCTCGTCGATGGCAAACAGGCAGTTGCGCAGCTTGCCGTCGGCGGTCAGACGCAGGCGATTGCAGCTCATGCAGAATGGCCGCGAGATCGACGCGATGATGCCGACGCGGCCGCCGCCGTCGGTGTAGCGGAACTCCATCGCCGGAGCGCGCGGATCGTAGTCCTCCACCGGCACGAGCGGCGCCACCTCTTGCTCCAGCTGCTCCAGAATCTCGTGAGCGAAGTACACCTTGCCGCGCTCCCAATGATCGGCGCCGATAGGCATGTATTCGATGAAACGCATCTCCAGCCCGTGCTCGCGGGCGAAACGGGCCAGCGGCACCACGTCCGCCTCGTTGACGCCACGGATCGTGACGGCGTTGACCTTGATCGGCTGAAAGCCGGCCTTCTTCGCCGCCAGAATGCCGTCGATCACCTTCTCCAGCCCGTCGCGCCGCGTCAGGCGGCGAAAGGTCTCTGGATTGAGCGTGTCCAGGCTGATGTTGATGCGGCGCAGCCCCGCGTCGTAGAGCGCCTGCACGTGGTCGGCGAGAAGGATGCCGTTGGTCGTGATGCCGACGTCGCGAATACCATCGACAGCGCAGAGCATCCGCACCAACCGCGGCAGTTCGCGGCGCATCAGCGGTTCGCCGCCGGTCAGGCGAATCTTGTCAACGCCGAGCGGGGCCGCCACCTGAACGAAGCGCGCAACCTCCTCGAACGTGAGCAGCTCGCTCCGGTCCATGAAGACGACCTCTTCCTCCATGCAATAGGTGCAGCGCAGGTTGCAGCGATCGGTGACGCTGATGCGCAGGTTGTTGTGCCCGCGGCCGAGAGTGTCGATTAGTTGGTTGCTCATAATAGTTCCAAGCCCACGGGTTGCAACCCGTGGGCTTTGTTGTGTCAGGCGCCTGCGGTCCCCGGATGGACCCATTCCGTGCCGCCGTCGCTCCAGTTCTCTTTCTTCCAGATCGGCACCAGTTCCTTGAGCCGATCAATGGCATGACGGCACGCCTCGAACGCCTGCGCCCGGTGCGGACAACTGACCGCGACGGCGACGCTGATCTCGCCGACCTCCAGATGACCCAGACGATGAACCAGGACGATGTCGCCGACTGGCCAGCGGCCGCGCGTCTCGCTCTCGATCTCGGCCATCTTCTTCTCGGCCATCGCGGGGTAAGCCTCGTAATCGAGCGCGACGGTCACACGGTCGCCGGTAAGGTCGCGTACCGTCCCCAGGAAGGTAACCACGGCTCCACAGTCGCCACGGCGCACCTGCTCAGTCAAGGCGTGGTCGTCGATCGGTTCCCGGGTGAGGCGGATCATGGCAACGATGGTTTTCGGGGGTCGGTTGTTCCGAGGCCGCAGAGGGTATTATAGCCGACGGCTCCCCAATTGCTTGCTCGGACATGCGGCGCCCGCAAATTGTTCGCATCTTGAGTCCGCCTGGAACGTCCGTAGAGTAGCGGCAACGGTCCGACAGTAGGCCGACCGCTTTCTCTCACGAAAGGCAGGATTCCATGCGAATTGCCTCAGCGCTGCTTGCCGGCCTGTTCCTGATCCTCCCCGCTGTACGAGCGGGCGATCAGGGCCTGACGGGCACCTGGCAAGTGTCGATCTTCGAGCAGGGGCAACAGTTATCGTTCTGGCTCCTCAAACTGGAGATGAAGGACGGCAAGTTGGGCGGCACGGTCCAGGCTGCCAAGGGCTTCCTCGATTCGTCGCTGGAGAAGGTTCGCCTGGAAGGCGACAAGCTGCTGCTGACTTTCAAACTCGACAAGATCGGCCTGGTCGATTTCGAGTGCGTCGCCCCGAAGGCCGGCGCCAAGGCCATCCGCGGCATCCTGGAGGTGAACGGCCAGCTGATGCCGGTACGCCTCGACCCCACCAAGGCCGAAAGCCTTGAACTCGCGAAGAACCCGCCCCCAAACTTCTCCTACGAGCAGGCCAAGGAGATGCTGGCCAAGAACCCGGACGACCCGCGCCTGTTCGATGCCTCCGCCACGCTCTTCCGAGAGGCGCAGGGGAACAAGGCGACTGCCGAGGAAGTCAAGGAGTGGGCGCAGGCGCTGGTGAAGGCGGCGGCCCGGTACGGTCCGCGCTGGCAGCGGGAGACAGCGCTGCGCGTGGCTGGCAGGCTGGCCTCAATGGAAGGCTATGCCGCCGTAGCCGAGGAGACGGCGCGGCAGGCGCTCACGGTCATCGGGCCGAAGGGCCCGGCCTTGCTGCGGCTGCGCGCGTTGGGAGGGCTAGAGACGGTCCTCAAGAAGGCAGGCAAGGACGAGGAGTCGAAGACGGTGCGGAAGCAGATCGAGGCGATGGAGGAACCGGCGTACAAGGAGTACAGCAAGACGGCCCTGCCCTTCGCGACGAAAGAGGCAGCCCCGCGCAAAGGCAACCGCGTCGTGCTGGTGGAGCTGTTCACCGGCGCCACGTGCCCGCCCTGTGTCGCAGCTGACTTCGCCTTCGACGGCCTGGAACACACCTACAAACGGAATGACGTCGTGCTGCTGCAGTATCACTTGCACATTCCTGGTCCTGATCCAATGACCAACCCCGACAGCGAGGCGCGGGCGGCCTACTACGGCAAAGACGTCCCCGGCACGCCGAGCATCATGTTTAATGGCAAGGTTGCCCCAAATCCAGTCGGCCCGCGGGCGTTGGCTGAAAAGCGCTACAACGAATGCCTGGACATTGTTAAACCCCTTCTTGCCGAGTCCGCGAAGACGAAGGTCGAAGCGAGCGCCGTGCGCAAGGGGGACAAGATCGATATCACGGCGAGCGTGAGCGATCTGGAGAATCCTGGCGAGAAGGTGAAACTGCGGTTGGTGTTGGTCGAGGACTGGATTCGCTTCAGTGCCCGCAACGGCCTGCAATATCATTCGCGCGTCGTCCGCGCGCTCCCCGGCGGGGCGGAAGGCATGGCCCTGACGAAGCCGACCGGCAAGCAGACCGTCACGGTCGACGTGGGCGAGTTGCGCCGCAACCTGGAGAAGTATCTGGAAGACAAGCGCGCCTTCGCCAACTCGCCGCGGCCGCTGCGCTTGCAAGATCTCCGCGTCGTCGCCTTCGTGCAGAACGACGAGAACCACGAAGTGCTGCAAGCCATCGAGGTGCCGGTTCGTCGCGAGTGATGAAGGCACAGGGTGAGGGGATAACACCGGGGCATGGTCCGGTTGCAGGTGTCCGTTCGTAGTACCGCCTTTAGGCGGAAACCACGTTGTTGCCGCCTAAAGGCGGTACTACGAACGAACGCTTGCTACCGGATCGTGTACGAGAGGGTTCTCCCGCTCAGGAACCCGGGAGCTTGACGCCGTTGGGTCGTGCCTTGCGGCGGCTGTCGGCGGTTGACCACAGCGCCCGAATCTCCTTCCAGCGCTCGCAGTCCGGCGGTAAACCAACGACGCGCAGGATGCGCTCGACGTGAAACCATTTCAACGGCTCGTCGCGGTCGAGGCGCTGGAACTCACGGATCAGCACGGAATAGTTGAAGCCCAACCGCGGACTGAGATCGCGCAGCGTCGTCGCCTTCTCGCCGATGAGCACGCGCAGTTCCACCCCCAAAGGCGAGCGAAAATGTTTCTGCAAATGCTGGCGGTAGCGTTCCGCCCAGTCGTGCCGCACCTCGGTCAGATCGGTCACCTTGCACACCCGGGCGACCTCCGCGAGCACCGGCCAGGCGGGCACCTCGTCCCCGGCCGCGATGGCACGCAGCCGCCCGGTCCACAGTCCCTTGAGGCCAGCCCGCTTCAGCAGGCGCGCCAGCGGCAGCACGCCCCCCTCGCGCCGCGCCAGCTGGACCACCAGGTCGATTGTCGAGGTCGGCGACTCCCAGCCGCGGCGCTCGGCTTGCAGGGCCTGGCGCCGCGCCAGTAGGGCCTCGGTGCGCCGCTCGCCCGCCTGCTGGATCGCTTGCAGAATCCGCGCCTCGGCGGTCTCGCGCAACGGCGACACGCCGCGCTCGATCTTCTGATATTCCAGGCTGCCGTACCCCAGGATCGCCTCCATCTCGCTCAGATGGAAGCCATACATCTCGCGGGCCAGGCGCAGGGCCGTCCGCATCTCGGGCCGGCGCCGGCGATAGAACTGAGCACGCCGCGCACGCCACAGTTCCAGCAGGCGCTCGCGCTCCGCCGCCTTGGGGGCCAGCACCGCGACGAGTCCCGCCGGGTAGGCGCAGGCGGAGTACAGGCCGTCTTCCTCGATGTGCTTGATGATCCGGGCCGGCTTGCGACCGCCGACGCCGAAGAGGTCCGCC
>DASPXY010000727.1:0-6321 GCA_035637055.1 Gemmataceae bacterium
TTCTCGCGCCTGCGCCACAATCAACCATTGTACTTGTCAACGCCCATTCCTTGGAATCGGCAGCCTGCCGTTTCCTCGCACCGCGACAGCAAACGATCGCCGGAATCTGCTTGCCTTGCCACGTTGTCCGCGAGTACCATGTTGCGATCGTTCCTCTCCTGACATCCCCCGCGTGGACCGCTCGACCCTTCTTCCTCGCTGCCGATGGGGTTGTTGGGGTGTCTCATTTACCCACAAGGGTCACCCGGGAGTCTCACCATGACTTTCCGCGTCTCCTGTCCGTCGTGTGGGAGCGCTTGCACAGTCCCTGCCGAACTGTGCGGCAAAAAAGCACGCTGCGGGTCGTGCCAGAAACCGTTCGTGGTGCCGCCCGCTCCCGCGCCGAAAGGGAAGCCGCCTGAACCCGCGCGGAAACCGCAGGGCGTCACGGCCGCCCGTACTCCACCCGCGCCGCCCGTGCCCGCTCCGCGCCGGCGTGAAGAGGTGGAGAAAGCCGTCACCGCGCGACCGCAAGCGGTCGCGCGCCGCGCTGTCGCCGACGACGAGGAAGACCGCCCACGCCCGAAGCGCAAGGCTATTGAAAAGGGCAGCAAAAAGGGCCTGTTCCTGCTGCTCGGCGGCCTGGGCGGGCTGGCCCTCATCGCCGTTGTCGTGGTCATCGTGATCGTTGCCTCCGGCTCGAAGACCGACGAGCCAGTGGCCCAAGCGAAGGATCCGGCTCCGCAGAATCAGCCCGCCAACAACGCACCTGGCATCCTGCCCGGCCGGCAGAACGGCAACCCGAACAATCCACCGCCCAAATTTCCCGATCCGCCGATCGCCCAGATCGAGATCCCTGCCGGCCCGGTCCCACCGCAGATTGCCCCAGAAGCGATCCGTAAAGTCAAGAAAGCGACCGCCTATCTGCGCGTCAACCTGCCGGCCGGAGGCATCGCGGAAGGCACCGGCTTTTTCGCCGTTGAGCCGGGCCTGGTCTTCACCAACGCTCACGTGCTGGGCATGCTGAGCGCCGACAGCCGGGCGCCGCTCAAGGTCGAGGTGGTCGCCAACAGCGGCGAGCCGGACGAGTTCGCAATGACCGCCACGATTCTCGGCGTCGATCGCGGGACCGACCTCGCTGTGCTGCGCATTCAGGGCAACCCGGCCCAGCTGCCGCCGCCCTTGGCGATCGATTCAGCAAGGGGACTTGTTGAGACGCAAAAGGTCTACGTCTTCGGCTTCCCGTTCGGGGTCAAACTCGGCAAGAACATCACCGTCAGCGAATCGTCGGTTACCTCGCTGCGCCGCGACGCCACCGGCACGCTCACCGAGGTGCAAGTCAACGGCGGCATGCATCCGGGCAACTCCGGCGGCCCGGTCGTCGATGCCCGGGGCGTCGTCGTCGGCGTCTCGGTGGCGATCATCAAGGGGACGCAAATCAACTTCGCCGTGCCGGCCGATTTTGTCAAACTCATCGTCGATGGCCGCCTGGCCGACACCGAACTGGGCGCTCCCTACATGGACAACGGCCAGGCTCGGATACCCGTCCGACTGGCCTGTCTCGATCCCATGAGTCGCATCCGTGATCTGAAGGTCGAGGTGTGGACTGGTCCCGCCGGTGCGGGGTTCCCGCTCTCCTTCCAGGCGCCGCAGCCCAGGCCGGGCGACGGTCCCCGCCAGACCGTCGCCGTCAAGTACGCCAACGGCGCCGGCGTCGCGGAGGTTCCCGTGCTGCCGGCCGGACCGGGTCAGGTGGTGTGGATTCAGCCGGTGCTCACGACCGGCTCCGGAGCGATTCAGTGGGCCGCCGCAAAGACTTACCAGCCGGGCACGCAGCAAGTGCTGGAGCGCCGCCCGGTCCTGCTCCAGCTGAAGTATCCGCCCGAGACGGCCGAACGGACCCTGCGCGCCAAGAATACGTTCCGCGCCCAGGTGGGCCAGGGCAACAATCTGGCCACAGCCTACGTCGACGAGGTGGACGTCGATATTCTGGAAAAGATCAAGGCCGACCCGCGCGGCGGGGACATCAACATTGCCTTTGGGGAATGCCGGACCCGGATCGAGGAGGGCGGCAAGGTGTTCGCGCGCGAGCCCGGAGCCCT
This sequence comes from Gemmataceae bacterium, assembly GCA_035637055.1. Taxonomy (GTDB): domain Bacteria; phylum Planctomycetota; class Planctomycetia; order Gemmatales; family Gemmataceae; genus DASPXY01. The sequence goes on from DASPXY010000727.1 coordinate 2,082, forward strand.
GCAACTGTTGCGGCGAATGAGCGCGGGCTTCACGCTCGATCCGAGCGGGGGGATCCTGGGTATGCGGCTCTCGGAGATGAAAACCAAGTCGCCGCTGGTGGGACTGGACCTCGCTGACCTCTACGACCGCGGCTGCAATTCCTGCCAATCCGCCTGCCTGACCCTGCCCAACCGCATGCTCAATCCGCTGGAGACGTGGAACGCCCAGCCGCGGATGTTCCTGGCCAGCAAGACCAAGAAGAAGAAGGACGTCGTTGACCTGAACCTGCGCTGCACCTTCGAGGGGATCCGCAATAACAACGGCCGCAGCGAGGCGTACATTCGGCTGGCCGGCGACGTCACGGGCCGTCCGCCGCTGACGTCGATCAAGGGGCAGGCCAAGGGGTTTGCCCTGTTCGACGTGGAGGGCGGCTATCTCGCGCAGGTCAAGATCAGCGTGACCACCGAGTTTGACGAGGATCGTCTCAAGGTCGTGTTGGGGCTTGACACCGACCTGACGCGCGTGCAGGGCAATGTCCACGGCATCCAGTGGCCGGGCTCAAGGCCCGGTCCTGGGCCTGGGCCTGGGCCGGGCCCCGGGCCGATCGTCAAGGGGAGGAGCCTGCTCAATGTCACGAGTCAGCTGACCGCGGCCGACCAGCCGGACATTCGCGGCAAGCCGGGGGTTCGCTGCAAGGCGTACCGCTTGCCCATGACGGCCGGCAAGCGCTACCTCATCGAGATGAACCAGACCCCCGGCAGCCAACTCGATCCGTTCCTGCGCGTGGAAGACCTCAAAGGTGCCGTCCTGGCGTTTGACGACGACAGCGGCGGCGGTCTCAACGCGCGCCTCCTGTTCACGCCGCAGCGGAGCGGGATACACGTCATCGTCGCGACGGCGTTCGTGCCGGGCCAAGGAGGGTTCACCCTGACTGTCACGGAGGTGACCGGCCCATGAAGATGACAAGGTGACAAGGTGACAAGGTGACAGGGTGAGAGAAGCAAAGGGAGGAAGCGCCCGCTCACCTTGTCACCTGGTCACCTTGTCACCTTGTCACCTTGTCACCTTGTCACCTTGTCACCTGGTCACTTCGGCGTCGGCGTGGCCTCGGCCGGCAGGTCGCCGAGGACGTACTGGATGCCGGCGAGGTAGTGCCGCAGGATCGCCGGGTTCCAGAAAATCTCTTCGCGGTGGCCCAGCGAGCAATAGAAGGTGCGGCCCTTGCCGTAGGTCGCTACCCAGCTGACCGCGAACTGGTTGTCTGTGCGTTTGCCCTTGCTGACGTCCTTCATGTCCATCTTCTCGGTGTCGAGCGCGAGCAGCATCTTGCGTTCCGTCGGCAGAGCGGTGTCGTTGCGGAACATGTAAATCTCGTCGGTGATCTCGAAATCCTTGCCGCCGAAGGCCGCGTTGAGCGGGTGGTCCGGCGCCAGATTCTTGACCGGAACCTTCTTATGCCAGGGGTGGCTGACGAAAGCGCCGCCCATCATCTTGTTGTAGTCCTTCCATTGCTGGTACGTGTCGGTCGCGGAGTGGACGCCGATCAGGCCCTTGCCGCCGGCAACGAAATCGACCAGGCTTTTCTTCAATTCCTCCTCGCGTGCCTTGTCGCCGTTCTTGGGCTTCAGGCAGGTGCCCGTCGTGTTCAGCATGAAGACCGCGTCGAACGTCTTGAGCTTCTCCGGCTCGAAGAAGGACTCATCTTCGGTGTGGTAGGCGGTATAGGCGCCGGTCTTGTCGCCCATGAGGGTGATGGCCCGGGCGCCGATGGCGATGGAGGGGTGGCGGAAGCCGGCGGTGCGCGAGTAGATCAGGATCTTGCGGGCCTTTTTCGCCTGGGCCGGCGCCTTCTCCGGCAGGGCCTTCATGACCTTCTCGATCATCTTGTCATCCTGGCCCGAGACGGTCGAGCCGCCCACGGCCAGCAGGGCCATGACGAGCACAACGGGTGTGATCTGGAACAGAGAACGCCGCATGGTGGACCCCCCGAGAGTGTGAGACAGAGAGAGCGGAAACGGTGACAGTGTACGCGCCGCCGCAAGGGAAGCCACCCACCCGTCTCCCCTCTCCCGCAAGGGGCGAGGGGAGAAAGAGCGCGAACCCGCGCGTGCGGTTTTCCGTTCGCTCTTGACGGCGGAAGTTCTTAAAGTAGCTGCGCTGCCGGCCGCGACTGGCCGGGCGGCATTTCTCCAGCATCAACCAGCCCCAGAGGGCAACGCCGTGGGCAAGAAAGAACGCAAGGCCGAAAAAGCACAGGAAACCCTGGACCACGAACCGCAACTCAAGCGGCTGAAACGCCCGAAGTACGAGGCCAAGCTCGCCGAACTGCACATGGAACTGGTCAAAATGCAGTACTGGATGAAGGCGACGGGCAACAAACTCGTGATCGTCTGCGAGGGCCGCGATGCCGCCGGCAAGGGGGGCGCGCTCAAGTGCATCGCCGAGCCGCTCAACCCGCGCGGCTGCCGCACGGTGGCCCTCGGCACCCCGAGCGATCGCGAAAAGACGCAATGGTACTTCCAGCGTTACATCGCCCATCTGCCGTCGGCCGGCGAGATCGTGCTGTTCGACCGCAGCTGGTACAACCGCGCCGGCGTCGAGTACGTCATGGGCTTTTGCAGCCAGGAAGAGTACACCGAGTTCCTGCGCGCCTGTCCGGAGTTCGAGCGCATGCTCATTCGCTCGGGCATCACGCTCCTGAAATACTGGTTCTCGGTCAGCGACGAGGAGCAGGAACGCCGCTTCCACGATCGGGCCGGCAACCCGGCACGACGCTGGAAGCTGAGCGAAATGGACGTGCAGTCGCGCGAGAAGTGGGTCGAGTATTCGCGCGCCAAGGACGAGATGTTTCGCCACACCGACATCAAGCAGGCCCCGTGGTGGACCGTCGAAGCGGACGACAAACGCCGCGCTCGTCTGAACGTCATCGCGCACATCCTGAGCACGATTCCGTATCAGGACGTCACACCGCCGCCGTTGAAGTTGCCGCCGCGCAAGTCGCCGGACGACACCTATGTCCGCCCGCCGAAGTCGGAGCAGAATTTCGTCCCGAACGTGGAGGTTTGAGGCCATGCAGTTCCGCCCCCTGGGCCGCACCGGGCTACAACTCTCCTGGTTGACGTTCGGCGCCTCGTCGCTGGGTCAGGAGTTTCGGCCGGTCGATCTCAACGAGGCGCTGCGCTCGGTGCAGGTGGCGCTCGATCTGGGCATGAACTTCATCGACACCTCGCCCTTCTACGGCCGCGGCCTGAGCGAGTGTCTGCTGGGGATCGCGCTGCGCGGCGTGCCGCGCGAGCGCTACTACCTCGGCACCAAACTGGGCCGCTACGCCCCGAGCCATTTCGATTTCTCCGCTCGCCGTGTGGTCGAGAGCGTTGACGTGAGCCTGCAGCGACTCGGCGTCGAGTACCTCGACATCGTTCTCTGCCACGACATCGAGTTCGTGGACATGGCTCAAATCGTTGAGGAAACGCTGCCCGCGCTGCGCAAGCTTCAGGCTCAGGGCAAGGTGCGCTTCGTCGGCGTCAGTGGCTATCCGATGAAGATTTTCCGGTACATTCTCGATCGCACCGACCTCGACGTGATCCTGTCCTACAATCACTACACGCTGCAGAACACTATGCTCGCCGACCTGGTGCCGTACCTGAAGGGCAAGGGCGTCGGCATCATGAATGCGGCGCCGTTCTCGGCACGGCTGTTGACCAACACGACGCTACCGCCCTGGCACAAGGCGACCGCGGAGGTACGGGCGATCTGCCGACGGGCCGCTGAGCACTGCGCGGCGCACGGCGTCGATATTGCCCAATTGGCATTGCAATACTCGCTGGCTCACGCCGACATGGCGACCTGCATCGTCGGTTCGGCGAACCCCGAGAACGTCAAGAAGTGGATCGCATGGGCCGACGCGCCGATGGATCGGCAACTACTCGGCGAGGTACTGGAGATCCTGCGGCCGATCCACAATTGGTTCTACATCGAAGGCCGTCCGGAGAACAACGATCCCGGTTAGTCGCGAAGGAAACCCCTCCCCCCAACCCCCTCCCCTACAAGGAGAGGGGGAGAAGCAAAGACGCCGTGAGTCTTGCTCCCCCTCTCCTTGTAGGGGAGGGGGTTGGGGGGAGGGGTGCTGTAACGCCGAAGGAGACCCGCCGATGAAAGCGCTTTCCCTTGAAGCGCCGAAACACTTCAAACGCATCGATGTCCAACCGCCCGACAAGCCGGGACCGGGTGAGGCGCTGGTGCGTGTGCATCGCGTCGGCA
>DASPXY010000728.1:0-3093 GCA_035637055.1 Gemmataceae bacterium
GAGGAGACGCTGAAGCAGGGCAAGCAATTGCGGTGAGCCGCGTTTGCGAAGCACATCAGACACAAGCCCGGAGCGCGAGCGACGGGACGGGAGTCTGCTACCGTCCCGTCGCTGGCGCTCCGGGCTTGTGTGTTTCGTCGAATATCGTCTGCGGCGTTTTGTCAAGGTCAACTTGTTGGGGTGCGCCTTCACAGTTCGCGGGGAGAGCAGACGGTTGCGCAATGGGCGCATTCTGCGGTAGGCAAGGCGGGGCGACCTGTTACAATAAAGCAGGCGCTAAGGGAATAGCCGCCTCCTCGACCACTGCGGGAACTTGCCGGTGGTCGGGGGTCCACCCCATCCCGCAAAGGAGCGAGTCATGTTCCACACCACCCTGCTCGTCGCGGCGACCCTGTTCGCGTCGCCTGCGAACCGCCCCGACGGCGGCAAGGCCCCCAGCAAAGCGGACGAGTTCAAAACCAAGGACATCGGTGACCTCAGCGGTTACTACACCTGCGTCGGCAAGGAGGGACCAGGCAAGACCTACACCGGCGTGGCGGTCATCACCAAGAAAAACGACGTCTACGTCATCCAGTGGGTCATCGGCCTCGGCGCCGGCTTCATCGGCGTCGGCATTCGCGACGGCGATATGCTGGCCTGCAGCTGGGCCATCGGCGATTCCAAGGGCATGGTCGTCCGCGGCATCAACCTTTATCGCATCGAGAGCGGCCCGCGCCTGATCGGCCGCTGGACGTCTTTCCCCGGCGACGGCAGCATCCGCACGGAGACGCTCACGTTCCTCAAACGCCTCGGCGACGAGTAGCGTGGCACAGGCGAGACGCCTGTGCCACGAAGGGTCAATGCCCCTCGAAACCCGCCAACGGGACCAAAGTCCGCTGGCGGGTTTACTTTTTCCTGGCCTCCTCCCCGCCTGCTTACTACTCTCCCCTCCATCGACCGTTCACGTCACTTTCGCCGAGGAGGACACCATGAAGATCGTCCCACCGCGGAATCGCCCGTGGTTGTTCCTGACAACCGCAGTGGTCGTGCTGCTCCTGGCGGGGCACGCCGCAGCCCGCTATGCCATGCCGCTGCTGGAAACCATTCCGGTCCAGCGGCTCGTGGAGAACCTGGAACGGCTCGCGCAGAAGGAGCCGAAGGACGCGCAACTGCGTCTGAACCTGGCTCGTGTCCATGCGATGGCCTATGCTCAGAAGGTGGATCAGGTCCAGGTGCGTCAGAAGAACGACACCATGGGCGCGTGGTTCGGCTTCGAGCCCAAGCACGTGCCCTTCACCGCTAAGGCGACCGACGACAAGGGCAAACTCGAAGCCGCCGGCGAACATCTGAAAAAAGCCATCCAGCGTTACCAGGAAACCGTGGCGCTGGCGCCGGACAACCTGACGGCGCGCCTGGGCCTGGCGTGGACCGTGGAGCAGTCCGGCAAGCGAGCCGAGGCGACCAAGCTCTACCGCGAGCTGATCGAGCGCGCCTGGGCCAAGGAGAAGGAAATGAAGCGGGCTCCGCTCGGCTGGCATTCGGTCACCGCCGAGGCAAGCGGTTACCTGATCCCGCTGCTGGATGCCACCAAGGACAAGCAAGAGATTGAAACTCTCCGACAGCACAGCGCGCAGCTGAAGAAGCTCCCGCGGCCGGTCACTCCGATTGCCATTCCGCTGCGCGACGGCCTGCGGGCCGAGGATCTCATGAATGCGTCGGCGCGCGTGGCGTTCGACGTGGACGGCAGCGGCCTGCCGCAGCGCTGGACGTGGATCACGCCCGACGCTGGCTGGCTGGTCTACGACCATCGCGGCAAAGGGCAGGTCACAAGCGGCGTGCAGTTATTCGGCAACGTGACGTTCTGGCTTTTCTGGGACAACGGCTATCAGGCGCTGGCGGCACTCGACGAGGATGGCGACGGCTGGCTGACCGGGCGCGAGCTGGAGGGGCTGGCGATCTGGCAGGATCTCAACGGCGACGGCATCTGCCAGCCGAACGAGGTCAAGTCGCTGGTGGAGTGGGGCATCGTCGGCCTGTCGTGCCGCTGCCAGCAGGACACCAGCCACCCCGACGGCATCCTGTATTCGCCGGACGGTGTGCGGTTGCGCGACGGCCGGACCCGTCCGAGCTACGACCTGATTCTGCACCGGCGATAGGCAGTGGTTGGCAAACTAACCCGAAGCGTGAGCGAGGGACACTCACCTCCCCTGAATGGTGAGTGTCCCTCGCTTACGCTTCGGGTTGGTAACAGCCGTCTTGACGTCGCTTCGCAGTGACGGGCTGACCTCACGCCAAGCCCATCGGTGGCGACCGATGGGCTTTCTTTGTCACCTACCGGCCGCTGGCGCGTCCCTATAACATGTCCGCAGACAATTGGCGCGGGCCGCGGCTCGCAATCTTTGCTACAGGTCTGGCGTATGCTCGAAAATCCCTGGGTCGTTGTCCTGCTTACGGTCGTCGCGGTGCTGGCCCTGCGCTTCCTGATCGTGCTGCTGCTGAGCGGCGGCGATCTCCGGCGCATCGGCCTGACGATCCGAAGTAGCCTCAAGACGTTGCGCGATGCGAAGTTTGCCGAAAAGGTCAAGACGCTGCTCGAACCGCCGCCGCCACCGCCGCCGCCCAAGCCGTCCGGCGTGCCGCTGCGTATACTCGCCCTGTTGCAGCGCGAAGGACGGCTCATCGACTTTTTGACCGAGAACCTCCAGGGCGCCAGCGACGAGCAGATTGCCGCCGCGATCAAGGATCTGCAGCCGAAGTGGATGACGGCCCTGAACAAGTACCTGGAGTTGACGCCGGTCATCAATCAGCCGGAGCAGTCGCAGGTCGAGGTGCCTGCCGGCTTCGATCCGTCGGCGGTCCAGCTGACGGGCAACGTGACCGGCGAACCGCCGTTCAAAGGCACGCTCGTCCACGGCGGCTGGCGCGTCAAGGAGATCCGCATCCCGACGCCGCCCGAGGGGCAGGACGAGTTCGTCCTCAAGCCCGCGGAGGTGGAGCTGCCCTGAGCCTGAGCCGCTTGCGACAGGGCCTCAATCCGATTCCTGGCGGAGTTCGCCCAGCTCCTGTTCGAGACGGTCCTTGAGCATGGTCGTCGCCTCGATCAGCGCCTCCAGA
>DASPXY010000729.1:0-2371 GCA_035637055.1 Gemmataceae bacterium
TGGAGGACGACAGCCCGCTCGCGATCAACGACCAGGATGTTGCAGCCGGCGTAGCGACCCGAACTCAGCTCGCGCGCGGCCAGATCGACTCCCGCGGCCGCCGAGCGACAGCCAAGCAGGTCGCGCACCAGCAAGCCGCGGCTACGCGGGTCGGCGGGAACGGCCGCACGCAGACGGTTCGTCACCGCCGCGAGGACGCCGTGCTCGTTGACCCCCAGCCAGGTGCCGCCGCTCTGCGGATCAATCCCGGCCACGGCGCGGGCGGGCCCATCAAGGATTTGCGGCGGCGTGCCCGGCCGATCGTACCGTTCTTCGCGATTGGCGCCGACGATCACCGGCGCATCATCGACGGCGCGGAAGAACAGGGCCAGCAGACACATGCACGCGTCCTTTCCAGAGCTTCTTTCTCCCCTCTCCCCTTGCGGGAGAGGGGTTGGGGGTGAGGGGAATAGTCAGAGAACAGTGCTTTGGCTTTACCCCTCACCCCCGACCCCTCTCCCGCCAGGGGAGAGGGGAGAAAGAGCCAACCGCCTTGCACTCACTGTACAATACCCCCTGAGAGTTGACTACCGAACCGATACCCCGAGAGGGTGGCCTTATGGCATCGCTGCCTGGAAAACTGCGCTGGGGAATCCTGGGGGTCGCCAAGATCAACGATCGCCTGCTCCCCGCCTTCGCAAAGGCCGCGAGCGCTGAATTGCGGGCCATCGCCAGCCGTGACCTGGAGCGTGCCCGCCAGGCAGCGCAGGCGGCCGACATCGCCACCGCTCACGGCAGTTACGAGGCCCTGCTCGATGATCCTGCGATTGACGCCGTCTACATCCCTCTGCCCAACACCTTGCATGCGGAGTGGACGCGGAAGGCCGCCGACCGCGGCAAGCATGTCCTCTGCGAGAAACCGTTGTGCCCGACCGCGGCGGAGGCGCGGCAACTCATCGACTATTGCCGGGCCAGGGGTGTCCAGTTGATGGACGGCTTCATGTGGCCGCACCACCCACGGACGGCGCAACTGCGGCAATTCCTCGACGGCGGCAACATCGGCGAGGTGCGGCGCGTCACGGCGTCATTCACGTTCCGAATGAACCCGCTCGACCCGCAGAACATTCGCCTGCGCTCCGACCTCGGCGGCGGCAGTCTGCTCGACGTCGGCTGTTACTGCGTCTACGGCATTCGCTGGGCTTTCGGCGCCGAGCCGACCCACGCCCAGGCATCGGCCCGTTACGAGTATGGCGTCGATGTCGAGATGAACGGCCTGCTCACCTTCGCCGGCGGCCGCACGGGCGCCTTCGACTGCGGCTTCACGCTGCCGTACCGCGGCTGGCTGGAGATCGTCGGGACGGAGGGAATCGTGTTCGTGCCGGACGTATGGCTGCCGCCGCGACGGGCCACCTTCGAGATCCGTCGCGGCGGCCGTTACGATACCGAGGAAGTGGTCGTCGAAGGGGAGGATCAAATCGTCTCCATGCTCGAAGACTTCGGGCGGGCTGTGCTGGACGGGCGACCGCTCACCCCATCGCCTGATGAGGCGGTGCGGACTCTGGCGGCCATCGATGCTCTGACGCGCTCGGCGCGGCAAGAAAGTGGCCAGCCCGTTCAGATTCGGCTCGACGGCACCGCTGCGGCAATACCCTGAATAGCGATCCGAAAAAGGTGGTACTCCCGCTCCTACAGGGAGCTTCCAAACCGATCACGGAGGGCGTCTTTCGTGGCCTTCGTGACGCTCTCGGACTGAGCCGGCCCGCGCAGATAGGTGACGTTGCCCAGGTACGGCGAGAGGAGCAGCGCTCTCGCTCCTTCCTCAGTGATGCGAGCGTGATCCAGATGGAGCGTGGTCAGGTTCGCCAGGTAAGGCGAAGCCGCCAGGGCGATGATGCCCGTGTCGGTGATGGTCGGGGTCTGGACAAAGCGGAGGGAGATCAAGTTCGCGAGACGCGGCTCGTTCGCCAGGGCCTGCAACACGACGTCACCAAAGAAGTTGCCAGTGAGGCACAACTCCGTGAGGTGGTCCAGGTGCGGCATTGAATCCAGCAAGGCGAGCGCATCTCGGTTGCGCAGGCCGTTGCCCAGTAATTCAAGCCGCCGCAGGCGGGTGAGGTGCGGCGACTGGAGCAGTTTCACGACACCCGCCGGCCCCATGTGGCAGAGTTCCAGAGAGACGAGGTTCCCAAGCAGGGGTGAGTCCGCCAGCACCCCAGCGGACTGCTCATCAATCAACTCCTGACAATACAGGAAGATCCCGGCGAGCGAGCCGAGGGGCGGACATTCGGCGAGCCGCCGGACATGGACCGCAAAGACACGTTCCAGCCGCACCCATGCGACCCAGGCCCATGCTTCGATCTCCGACCAAAGAGCCGCACGCGGGCCGAGCAGC
>DASPXY010000730.1:0-3543 GCA_035637055.1 Gemmataceae bacterium
TGCTGTGCGCAGATGGCGGTGCAGCCCCTTGCGGAGATATGTTTCCCTCATTATGTTTTGCTGGACGAGGCCGACATGGCCGCCAGCGTGCGCCGCTTCGGCAACGTGATCGCGCGGCTGGTGCAGAAAGCGTTGCGAGGAGGATAAATCCGAAATCCGAAACTCGAAATCCGAAACAACTCCGAATACCAAAGAAGAAAACGCCTGGGAGCGCGGGCGTCTCGCCCGCATCCTGGCGGCTTGGCAGCGGGCGGGACGCCCGCGCTCCAGGGCTTTTTTCTGGTTCGGATTTCGGATTTGTTTCGGATTTCGGATTTCGAGTTTCGGATTTCCCGGAGGGACTGATGTCCGAAAAGTGGAGCGGCGAGGATCTGAAAATCGGCTCGGTCTGGGATACGACGTTCTATCCCAATGGCGTCGCGGAGTCCGGATTTCGCTTTCGCGCCACGCACCTCGGCGGCAAGCGCGCCCCCAAGGTCGTCCTGTGCGACGATCCGCGCATTCGCTCTGGCATCCCGTGCCGCGTCCGCATCACGACCATTCGCAAACCGCAGCGCAGCGACCGCGGCGCCATCGAGGTCGAGTTCCTCGAATCGCAGGCGTTCAAGATCGAGGGCGTCTATCTCGACCCCATCGTCTCGAAGAAATTGCAGGTGTTGCTGGAGAGCGGGCTGAACATTCTGCTCGACGGCCCGCAGGGTTGCGGCAAGACGGTGCTGGCTCGTTCCATCGCGAACTCGCTCGGCATGGAGTTCGTCTTCTTCAACTGCGGCGCCGTGGTCGAGGCGACGGACTTCCTGGCGACCATTCAGGTGCGGGCCTCCCCAACTGGGCAGCCGGTGACGGAATTCATCAAGACGGAAGTGCTCAGTGCCCTGCTGGAGGCGGCGGAGAAACCGGCTCGTAGTTATCTCGTATTTCTCGACGAGTTCAACCGCTGCCAGGAGAGCGCCCGCAACGCCCTCATGCCAGCGTTGGACTCGACCCGCAAGGTCTTCAATCCAATCGACAACAAGTTCATCCTGATCCCCGACAACGTGCAGTTCATCGCGGCGGTCAATCGCGGCAGCGAGTTCAGCGGCACCTTCGGCATCGACGCCGCCCAACTCGACCGCTTCGCGCCGCTGCAGATGACGTACATGCCCCCCAACGAGGAGATCAAACTCCTCGGCGAGCGCCACCCCGAACTGAGCAAGAACCTGGTCGAGTTGATCGTCACCATTGCGGATCGTATTCGTCATCATCAAGAGCTAACGGTCGGGCTGTCAGTGCGCGCCACGGAAGAGGCGTGCATTTACCTGAAGCACCCGCTGATGGAGAAGGAGCAGCACGCACTGCTGCCGGAGGTGCTGAAGTCGTCGTTCTGCGGCCGTTTCTCGGGACGCTGGGACGATGTCTCCTCCGACGCCGGCACCGCCTGGGCGACGATTCAGGACGTGCTGCGCGAGCAGAAGAAAAAGTGACGCGACGAGGTAACGAGTCTGTCAGAACTACGGCTGCTTCAGTTGGGCTTGAAGCTCCGCCAGACGCTGTTCCAGGGCGACGCGGGCTTGCCGCTCTTCCTCCGCGCGGCGTTCGGCCTGTTCGCGGCCGCGTTCGGCTTGTTCGCGGTCGCGTTCGGCTTGTTCGCGGCCGCGTTTCTCCTCCTCCGCGCGGCGTTCGGCCTGTTCGCGAAGGCGCTTCTCCTCGGCAGCGCGGCGTGTGGCTTCCTGGGCGACGCGCTCCAGTTCCGCGGGCAACTGCAGTAATTCGCCCTGATACCAGTAGCGCACCCAACCGTCGAGCAACCCCACTTCCAGGTCTAGTTCGGGGACCGGATAACGGCCTTGGGCGTTGGGGAGAACGGTCACGTAATGGCCGCCCTCATGCCGGTAGAGCGTCAGATCCTGTGTCTGCGGGTAGAACAGCAGGTAGTACGGCACCTGGAGGTCTTGCTCATACTTCTTGAAGTTGTCGTCATAGTCCTTGCGTTTGCTGCTTTTCGAGACGTACTCCAGCACCCAGAACGGGCCGACCGGCTGGAAGGGCAGATCGTAACTCCCGTTCGCCTCGATCGGCCCGGCGTGCTTGACCAGCATGTTGTCGGACACCACCTGCCCCAGTTTGGTCTGACCGGCGACGGGGTACTGCAGCAGCAATTCGTTGAAATAGTGGACGTCCCGGCGCCGTGCCCGCACCAGGGCGAAACTCTCCAGGGTGATTTCGCGCTGGGTCGCCTGGGCGGTCCCTTCCATGATATTCTCCACCTTCAGGCTTCGCAGGTAGGCTTCCGCCGCTTCCTCGTACTCGATTCGCAGCAGCGCCCGGGGTTTGGCTGTGGACATGGTCTCTCCTCCCGACAGCTTCGCGTGTCAGCGCTACTCTACCCGATGGCGCTCGCCGCGGGAAAGAGCAACCGGCTGTGGGGAGGGTATCGCGGAGTGGGAACGGTGGAACGTGCCGGTGCCGTCCTGCCAATCTGCAACCAGATCGCCCTGCGTCGAGTATAGTAAGCTCCGGGTCGTTCCGTGGGAGGAAGGGTATGGTCTTTCAGCGACAACTCACCCTGAAAACGCGCGGCCACGGCGACATGCATGACCTGACCGAGCAGGTCAACAGCGTGGTGCGGGAGTCCGGCATCCGCACTGGCATGGCCCAGGTTTTTGCCGTTGGGAGTACCGCTGCGGTGGGCGCCATCGAGTTCGAGCCGGGTCTGCGGCGCGACCTACCCGAAACGCTCGACCGCCTGCTGCCGCCGAGCCGCGACTACGGCCACGAGCAGACCTGGCACGACGGCAACGGGCACTCGCACTTGCAGGCGACGTTATTGGGGCCGTCGCTGTCGGTGCCGATCGCGGGCGGGCAACTGGTCCTGGGCACCTGGCAGCAGGTGATTCACCTGGAGTGCGACATCCGGCCGCGCGAGCGGACAATTGTCGTCACAATTCTCGGGGAGTAGCGAACCCGGAGGAGTGGCCGCGCGTCCTTGAAGCGCGTGGGCACCCGGAGCGCGTCGGCGGCCTGTCTGCCTGCCGGCCGCGCAGGCCCGATGGCGCACGGTGCCAAGCATTCAGGACGGAGCATGGAAGGCGGCCGCTTCCAGGTAGGAAGCGGTCGCCTTGTTTTCAGCCGCAAGAAGCGCGACCAGGGGAAGCGCTCTGCTAATCCCTTCCTGGCTCAACCTCGATCGTCATCGTCATCGTCATCGTCATGGTCGTGGCCTCTCGCATTCGAGGCCTCAAACACATTGGGATCGCTCGTGGAGGCGGTGTTTACATTCGCGCCAACGCCGAAGGTGTTGCCGCTCTGGTGGAGGCGATGGTGACTGGCATTATAGATGGCACCACCCTTGCCCTGGCCAGCGGTCCCCGCGGTCCCAGCGGTGCCTGCGGTCGCGGTGCCGCCGGTTCCGCCGCCGGTTCCGGCCCCGTTGGCTCCTGTCGTGCCGGCAGCCCCGGCCCCGCCAGCCGCGCCGGCCGCACCACCGTTGGCCACGTTGGTGGAGAAGGTGCTCTGATCGATGTCGGCATCCTCGCTCTTGGTGAAGAGCGCGCCACCGGAGCC
>DASPXY010000731.1:0-3462 GCA_035637055.1 Gemmataceae bacterium
GAGCACCGGCCCACCGCGGACTACGTCGCCCGGCTGCGGCAGGAGCTGCCGCGGCGCTTCCCGCAGTGTACGTTCTTCTTCGAGCCGGCGGACATCACCAGCCAGATCCTCAACTTCGGTCTGCCCGCCCCCATCGACATCCAGGTGGTCGGCATCAACCGGGACGGCAACCTCGCCGTCGCCCAGAAACTCCGGCGGGAGATCGCCAAGGTCCCCGGCGCCGCGGACGTCCACCTCCACCAGATGACGGACCGGCCGGACCTGCGCCTGAACGTGGACCGGATCATGGCGTCGGAGCTGGGGCTGACCCAGCAGGACGTCTCCGGCAGCGTGCTGGTGTCGCTTAGCTCAACCACTCAGGTGTCGCCCAACTTCTGGGTCAACCCCGACAACCGCGTCAACTACCGCGTGGCCGTGCAAACCCCGCCGAACCGCATCGACTCCGTGGACACCCTGTTGAACACCCCCATCATTAAGGCTCAGACTTCGACGGGCTCCCCCGTTGGGGCACGGTCTGGAGGCCGCGCCCCAACGGGGGGCCAGAGCCCGCAGGCGCCACCCCAGCTCTTGAGCAACGTGGTGGACCTGCGCCGCACCATCTCGCCAGCCAACGTGAACCACTACAACGTCCAGCCGGTCTACGACGTCTTCGCCAACGTGCAGGGCCGCGACCTGGCGGCGGTCGCGGCCGACGTGCAGAAGGTTGTTGGCATGGTCCGGGCGGAGCTGCCGCGGGGCAGCACGATCGTGGTCCGCGGCCAGGTGGAAACCATGAACAGCTCCTTCACCGGATTGGCAACCGGCCTGGGGTTCGCCGTGCTGCTGGTGTATCTCCTGATGGTGGTCAACTTCCAATCGTGGCTCGACCCGTTCATCATCCTCACCGCCCTGCCGGGGGCGCTGGCCGGCATCCTGTGGATGCTGTACGTGACCCAGACGACCGTGAGTGTACCGGCCCTGATGGGGGCCATCATGTGCATCGGGGTGGCCACGTCCAACAGCATCCTGATGGTCACGTTCGCCAACGACCGGCGGCGGGAGGGGGACGACGCCCGGGGCGCCGCCTTGACCGCGGGGGGAACCCGGCTGCGGCCGGTGCTGATGACGGCTCTCGCGATGATCATTGGCATGCTGCCGATGTCGCTGGGCCTGGGCGAGGGCGGCGAGCAGAACGCCCCGCTCGGGCGGGCGGTCATCGGGGGGCTGCTGGTCGCCACCGTCTTCACCCTGTTCTTCGTGCCGGTGATGTACAGCCTGCTCCGTCGCAAGCCGCCCCCAGAGCCGGTCGAAGGGACGGATGAGGCGGACCAGCCCGCGAGGTTGGCCGTCCAGTTGGCTATGCCGCGCCCCTCTGGGAACGGCCAAGTGGACTGCCGGAACACAGATACACCTCACAAGGAGGACCGACCATGACTCGGCTACGACCAGTCGCGCACACCACGCCGACTCAGGAAGGGCCTACGATAACACCCACACTCAGCGGGGCCACGGGCCCAAGCCGTCCGAAGATGGTGAGGCGCCTCCTGGTGATCGCCCCACTGGTCGTGGTGGCTCTGGCCGGGGGGCTGGTAGCCGGCACCCTGCCGCGGGTGCAGCGGGAGCGCGAAGTAAACGCCGCCGCGGCCGAGGTGTCCGCCGCGCTCCCGCGGGTCACCGTGGCGGTCGTGCGGCGCGCGCAGGCCGGCGCCGAGCGCGTCCTGCCCGGCAGCGTCGCGCCCCTGCTGGATGCCGCGATCTACGCCCGCACCACGGGTTACCTGCAAAGAAGGCTGGTGGACATCGGCGACCGCGTCGAGCAGGGACAGCTCTTGGCGAAAATCGCCACCCCGGAGATCGACGCCCAACTCGAACAGTCGCGCGCCACGCTGCTCCAGACCCAGGCCAACCTGGTCCGGGACAAGGCCAAAGAGGTGTATGCTCAGGAGGTGCAGACCCGCTATAGCCGGCTGGTACGCAGCCAGGCGATTTCCCAGGAGGATTACGAGAACGCCACGGCCCAGGCGCGGGTCGCCACGGCCAACGTGCATGCCACGGAGTCCACCATCAAGGTGAACGAGGCCGATATCCTGCGGCTGGAAACCCTGCAGAGCTTTCAGAAGGTGACAGCGCCCTTCGCCGGCGTCATCACCGCACGGAACGTCGATCCCGGCGACCTGATCTCCGCTGACAGCCCCAGCACGACCAGGGAACTGTTCCATCTGATGCGCACGGACGTCCTGCGCGTATTCGTGAATGTGCCCCAGACATTTGCGACGGGCATCAAGGTAGGACAGGGCGCCGTCGTGTATCGCCGGGAGGAGCCGAGCAAGCAGTTCAAGGGGACGGTGACGCGCACGGCCGACGCCCTCGACGCCAACACGCGGACACTCCTCACCGAGGTGCAGGTACACAACCCGGAGAACGCCCTGCGGCCGGGGATGTACCTGCAGGTCAAGTTCGTTTTCGACCGCGGCGTCGTGCCGGTCCTGATCCCTGCGGCGGCCTTGGCGACGCGCACCGACGGGCCGCGGGTAGCCGTCCTGGACGGTCAACACCGGGTACGCTACCGGGCGGTCCAGCTGGGGCGGGACTACGGCGTGGAAATCGAGGTGATCACCGGTCTGAACGCCGGTGAGACGGTGGTCGTCCACCCCGGCGACGACCTACCGGAAGGGACGGCCGTCGAGCCGTCCCCTCCACCCAAGTAATGTGATTCCCCTCACCCTCTCCCCTCCCACGGTGGGACAGGAGAGGGTGAGGGGAGAACAGTCCAACAGAGGAGGCACAACTATGCTTCGGAAAGTGTTCTCGTTCAGCGGCATGCTGCTCCTTGTCGGGGCGGCGATTATCGCGACGCCCGGCTTGAGCCAGGCGCAACGCGGCGGGGGCCACGGCGGGGGTGCCCACATTGGGGGTGCCCGCATTGGAGGCGGCCACATCGGGGGCGCCCGCATCGGTGGGGGCAACTTCGGAGGTGCTCGCTTCGGGGGTTTCCACAGTGGTGGCTTCCGCGGCGGCTACGCCTACCCCCACGATGGCTACCATAACTACTACCGCCCCTACTATGGCTCCTACGGCTACGATCACCCCTACTACAACTCGTACCCCTACGTCTGGTCGAGCCCGACGTACGATTCGGGGTACTCCGGCTCCTATGGGGACGTGGCGCCTTCCTACCCGGATGACTACGGCTCCGTCACCCCGCCGGCTGGGAGTTACCAGTCGTTCTATCCTCCCGCCACCGCCGAGCCCGAACCCAGCGCCGCCATCACGGTGACCGTGCCCGCGGTCGCCCGGGTCTGGTTCGGCGGCACGCTGACCACTTCCACGGGCCCGATCCGCGAGTTTTATTCTCCCCCGCTCACGCCGGGCAGCAAGTACACCTACGCGATCCGGGCGAGTTGGAACGAGAATGGGCAGGAGGTGACGCAGACGCAGCAGGTCAGGGTGACCGCGGGCGCCCACGCCAACGTGAGTTTCCCT
>DASPXY010000732.1:0-5891 GCA_035637055.1 Gemmataceae bacterium
TACCCTGGCCCGTTGATCGAGGCGACAGCGGGGCATCACGAACGGCTCGAAGGGACAGGCTACCCCGCCGGGCTGCGCGAGCTGCAAATCAAGCCGCTGGTGCGTCTGCTCGCCGTCTGCGACATGTACGCCGCGATGTGCTCCCCGAGACCTCATCGCCCCGCTTGCGAGCCGCGCACCGCTCTCACCGATACGCTCCTCGCCGCCGAGAAAGGCGCCCTCGATCGGCATCAGGCCGAGCGTTTGCTGCAACTCTCGTTCTACCCGGCGGGGTGTGTGGTGGAACTGGCCGACGGGGCAATCGGCGTGGTGATCGCGACGCACCAGGGGCGGCGCGACCTGACGACGCCAGCCCGGCCAGTGGTCGCATTGCTGACCGATGCCCAGGGCCAACCGCTGCCGCTGCCGGTCCATCTCGACCTGGCCGAGTGCGAGGGCCGCAGTATCCTGCGCAGCCTGCAGCCCGGCGAGCGCCGCGACTTATTGGGCAAACGCTATCCGGAATGGGTGTAGTGTGGCGTGGCGAGCGGGGAGGCGTAAGCCCCCCGGTGAAGGAACCGCTGTCTTACCGGGGGGCTTACGCCTCCCCGCTCGCCACGCCCCGACCTTGGGGGCTTCATGCCGCTGGTCCGTGCGGACTACCTGGCGGGGACGCGCCACCCGTGGGCGTGTGTGCTGTTCGTGCTGCCGCTGCTGGCGGCGTACGAAACAGGGTTGCTCCTGCTCGGCCCCACGCAGCGCGACACCTGCCGCAACGGCGCCGATATCTGGCTGCGCAACCTGCTTCAGGAGGCCGGGCTCAAACAATGGTTCTGGGCCCCTGCGCTGCTGCTGGGGACGCTCCTGGCCTGGAGTTGGCTGCGCCGCGGCAATCGGCCGCGCGAATGGCTCAGCCTCTGGCTCGGCATGGGGCTGGAGAGCATCGTCTTCGCCCTCGGGCTGTGGGGCGTCTGTCATGGCCTGTTCCCGCTGCTGGAACGCGCCGGGTTGCAGGTCGCCGGCGGGTCCGACCTTGACCCCGCCGTGCTGCAAATCCTCAGTTTCGTCGGCGCCGGCATCTACGAAGAGACGCTGTTCCGGCTGCTGCTCCTATCGGCCCTGGCCTGGGTGGCCCGTCAAGCGGAACTCGAAGAGGCCGGCACGCGGACGCTGGCAATCCTCCTGTCGTCGCTGCTCTTTTCCCTGGCGCACCACATCGGGACGCAGGGCGAGGTGTTCCAGGCGCCAGTGTTCCTCTTCCGCGCCCTCGCCGGGCTATACTTCGCGCTGCTGTATCAGTTCCGCGGCTTCGGCATCGCTGTCGGCGCCCACGCTGGCTACGATGTGCTCGTCGGGCTGCTGCTGGAGGTGTGACCCCGCAGGGCGAACTTCGCTTCCAGTTCGAGGCGGTTTCAACACTTGGAGCGCGGGCGTCCCGCCCGCAGCCTGCACGTCCGGCTGCGGGCGGGACGCCCGCGCTCCAAGTGTTGAAACCACTCGTTAGCAGCCCGTGGAAAAACCCCTCCCCCGGCCCCTCCCCGCAACGGAGAGGGGAGAGTTTTCTGTCTTTCCCCCTCTCCGCTGCGGGGAGGGGCCGGGGGAGGGGTTTTTCAACGGGCTGTTAGCGCTCAAGGAGTTTCTGGAAATCGGCCCGGGAGCGCAGCACCTTGAAGTCTGGATGCGTTCTCAGCAGGGCCTGGTTGTCGGGTGTCTGCAAGAACCCGCTGGCATGGACGCGGCGCAACAGTTCGACGGCACGGTCGGCGTTGCGCTCGGCGACCTTCCTGTCTTGCTCAGCTACCTCGGCGGCCCGTCCGCAGATGCCGGCTGCCTTGATAACCATCAACGGAGTCATCCCCTTGCCCTGAAGAACGATCTCGGCCTGGGCCACGGCCTGGGCATGGTCGCCGGCACGAACCAGGATGTGGCCGTAGAGCAGCCGATGCTCAGGATCCCAGTGGGGCTTGATTTCCAGGGCTCGTCGCAGATCCTTGACGGCTTCCGCGAAGGCCTCGGCATCGGCCCGCAGCAGGCCCCGAGCCATCAGGGAGTTGTAAAGGAACATCTGTGCCTGCCGCGACTCCGGAAGTCGCCCCAGCACCCTGTCGAGGCTGCGAATCGCCCGGTCGAAGCACGCGCCCGCTGCCTCATCCTTGCCCTGCCTCCGCAGCACAATGCCCAGGTTGGAATTCAGCCCACCTGTCTGCAGGGCGTAGATGAGGGGCGCTGATTCCTGCTGTGGCAACTTAGCGTTGCTCTCCAGCGCTTGCTCATAAACCTTCTCACTCTCGGCCAGCCGGTCCAGGCTGGCGTAGAGCCCGGCGAGCAGCTCGAAACTTTGGCCCAGGTGATACCAATAGACCACAACCTTGGGATACTTCTGGACAACCAACTCCCGGACCGCCACCGATTGCTTGAGGGCCGTCAACGCTTGCTGGAATCGTTTCTGCTTCAGGTGAATCTCGCCCTGGCCGCACAGGATCGTCCCGAAGGTCTCCTGATAGAAGAAGCGCTTGGGGTAGTCCCGCAGCAGGGCGTCGATGACCTTGGCCGCGTGCTCGTACCAGGACAGGGCCTCCGCAAGGCGCCCCTCCTCGCGGTAGACATGCGCCAGGGTCGCCAGGACGCGCGCCCGACCCGCGCGGTAGGCTGGCTCCTCTGCAAAGGTTTTGGCCAACTCCTCGAAAACCGCGAGGGCCTGGCGCAAGGCCGTCTTCGCTTCCTGGGTTTTCCCGGAACTACGCTGGACAACCCCCAGGCCCTCATAGGATTGGGCCAGACAGTACTGCGCTGTGCGTCGCTCGGCAGGGGGAAGCGGAACCACTTTTTCAAGCAGGCCGATGGTACTTTCATATTTGGTTCGCGCTTCCGTCATGTCGGCCAGGTCCCAGGCCATGCGGGCCAGGCTGTAGCGGCACTGGGCGAGCAGCACAACTTCCGAGGGATTGCTGGCCGGGTCGAGGAGCAGGGTCTCGACCATTGCTGTCGCTTGTTTGAAGTGCGGGATGGCTTCGGCCGCGGTCTCCGCGGTTCCCTGTCCCCAGATGTGCCAGCCGAGCTGGAAGAGGGCCCTGGCGCGCTCGATTTGAAACTGACGCCCGGTGCCGCGCTGGGCGAGGAACTTCTCGTAGAACGCGACTTCTACCCGGACCATGCGGAAGCGCAACTCTTCGAGTTCCGCGTCGTGGAAGCGATCGTCCCTCCGTAACTCCACGAGATCGACGAGCGCTTCCCGGGCCAGGATATAGCTGTTTTCGGCGAGCTGGCGTTGCTGGTCTGCTTCCTGGCGTTGCTGCTCCGCGGCTTGCCGGTGGCCCTCGGCCACGCGGCGTTGCCGATCCGCCTCCTCTCGCTGGGTCTCGGCATGAAGCCACAGGGCCGTCAGGCCCGCCAGGCTCCCCAGCAGCACGACGGCCAGCAACGCCAGTAGGGCGGCCACTGCGGGCCGGCGACGGCACCAACGCCACGTCCGTTCGATCCGACCCATCGGCCGCGCCTGGATTGGCTGGCCATCCAGGAACTGGCCCAGATCTTCCGCCAGGGCCGCGGCGCTGGCGTAACGCCGGTGCGGCTCCTTGTGCAGACATTTCAGACAGGTAGTCTCCAAATTGCGGGGCGCGTTCGGTCGCAACCGCGTCGGCGCCACCGGCTCCATCAACAAGACTTGCAACAGCGTGTCGTGCGTTGCTTCCCCCTCGAAGGGTGGGCGGCCGGTCAGCAGTTCGTACAGGAGCGCGCCGAGGGCATAGACGTCAACCGCCGGGCCGAGTTGCCGGTTCTTGCCCTGCGCCTGTTCCGGAGCCATGTAGCACGGCGTGCCCAGGATAGCGCCGCTGCGCGTGACGCCGGATGCCGTCCCGGTGAGTTTCGCCAGGCCAAAATCGGTGATTTTCGGTACCCACGGCCCCGCGTGCGCGCCAGCGCCCGGCACTCCTTCGCCTGCGTCGCCGACGGTCAGGAGGATATTGGCGGGTTTGAGGTCGCGGTGCAAGACGCCGCGACTGTGCGCGTGGGCGACGGCCTCGGCGAGCGTCCGCACCAACTGGGCCGCCTCTGTGCAGGGCACGGGGGTGGTCCGCTGCCGCAGCCAGTCCGCCAGGTTCAGGCCAGGGCAGTAAGCCGATACGAGGTAACAGATCGCTCCGGCCTCGCCCGCCTCGTACACCGGCACCACGTTGACATGGTCGAGCGCCGCGGCCGCCTGCGCTTCGTGCCGGAAGCGGGTGCGCAACTCCGACGTGATCAGCACCGCGGCGTGCGGCACCTTCAGCGCCACCTCGCGCCGCAGCGACGAGTCGTAAGCCAGGTAGACGATGCCGAAGCCGCCGCGGCCCAATTCGCGTTGCAACTTGAAGCGGCCGACATCCCCAAGCGGTTCGTCAGGGGTCAGGGGGGGAGTGGTTTCGGTGCAGGTCGGCTGGTCCGGGTCCGGATGCGCGTCGCGCAGGTGCTGCAAGCGGCGCAGGCAGCGGAGGCCGCGTTCCAGGCGGGATGCGACTTCCGGCGGAGCGCCGACGTCCTCCGCCGCAGGTGGCGTCACCCTCGCCGCCAGCGCCTCGTCACAGGCGGCCAGCAACTCGGCAGGCCGGCCCCGCGCGCATTGTCGCGGTCGCCCTCCGCGATGGCAACGATCAGTTCGCCGCCTCGCTGCACGGTCCGGGCGGAGTCAGCAATATGCTCCCGGGTTCCGAACTCCTGATGAAAGTCACCGGCGAGGCAGGCAACGACCAGCTGTCGTTCGATGCGACTGGCGTTAGTATGGACCACGCGACCATGAAAGTCGGTTTCTACGGCGGCGCAGACAACGACACGATCAACATGGCCTACAGCGGTCTTGTCGATCACGGCGGCGTCTCCCTCTTCGCGTTCGGCGAAGAAGGCAATGACTTCATCGGCATGTCGATGCTTGCCGATCCTGCCAGTGTCGCTCCGGCGCCCGGCGGGTTCCGCGGCATCATCGAGGCCGGCGACAACAACGATACCATTTACTTCGAGGTCTCCGCGCCCGACAGCGTCTCCACCGAGCAAACGAGCATCGATGGCGGCGGCGGGACCGACCTTGCCGTCACCGACCTCGACCCCAGCCACGTCACCAACTGCGAAAACGTGCTGCCCCTGTGAGAACCCACCGCGCGGCCGAGTCGCCCAGCGGGCGACTCGGCCGCGCGGTCGCCGCACCTCATATCATGAGCTGTTGTCAGGCATCAACGGCCTACTCTCCCAGCGAGGACAACGGTTTATGAGCCTCCGTACCATCCGCCGCGCCCTGCTCAGTGTTAGCGACAAAACGGGCCTGGTTGAGCTGGCCCGTACTCTTGCCGGTTTCGGCGTTGAATTGATCTCCACGGGGGGCACGAGCAAGGCCCTCACAGCCGCCGGGCTCGCCGTCCGCGATATCTCCGAGGTGACCGGCTTTCCCGAAATGCTCGACGGCCGCGTCAAGACGTTGCACCCGCGCGTCCACGGCGGCATTCTCGCGGTCCGGGACAACCCCGAACACATGACCACCGCCGGGCAACACGGCATCGGCCTGATCGATCTGGTCGTGTCGAACCTCTACCCCTTTGAGAAAACCGTAGCCAAGTCCGTCACCACGCACGAGGAGATTGTCGAGAACATCGACATTGGCGGCCCGTCGATGGTGCGCTCGGCGGCGAAGAATTATCACGATGTCGCCGTGCTGACCGATCCGGCGCAGTACGCCGCCGTGGTCGAGGAATTGCGCACCCACGAGGGCGCTCTGACCCTCGTGACCCGCGAGCGCCTCGCCGCCGCCGCCTTCGCCCGCACCGCCGCCTACGACCACGCCATCAGTGTCTACTTCGCCAGGAAGACCGAGGTCACCGGCTTCCCGGGACTGCTCGAGCTGCGCTTCGAGAGGAAGATGCCGCTGCGCTACGGCGAGAACCCGC
>DASPXY010000733.1:0-6553 GCA_035637055.1 Gemmataceae bacterium
CGCACGCGCCGCAGGACAAGGTTCGACGAGGCAGCACACGCGGCCTGCAACGGCTCCTTGCCGACACGCCAGTCGATGACCGTGAGGCGATCGAGCGACCAGGTGTTGTCGCGGCCGCCTGCCTGCGGCTGCAGCATCACCCGCTCTTTCCAGGAACTATCCGCGGCTAATCCCTCGATGAAGCGGTGGATTGCCTTTTTCTTGTCTTCGCCACCGACAAGCCCCTTGAGATGGAGCGTCCCTGCCGCGTCGTAGGAAGCGTCCTGGAACAACACCTCCTCCAGCCCGGGTTGCGCGACGACGCGCGTTTGCAGGCCGGCCACGCCAGCGGGTAGCAGACGAAATCCCTCGTGGCTCTCCAGCAAGCGAATCTTGAACCCCTCCCTGTCGTTGGGGATCTTGTACTTGTCTTCGAGCTTGCCGAGCAGATCGCCGACTGCCTTGTTGATGACCGCCATCGCTTTGTCAGGATCCGCCGACGGCGCGGTCGGATTGGCGACCCACACGCCGACCAGCGTGAGGTGGCCGTCGGCGTTGTAATAGGCGTCGTCGAGGCGTGTCCGCGGTAAGACCCCTTGCTCCTCCTTGGTCGCCCAGTCCGTCGTCGCAAACGCCTTCTGAAACTCCTTGACGTACTGCGAGCGCAGCGGGAACACAGTCTCCTGGACCTCGACCCCGAGGGGGTAGCGTTTCTTCCAGTCCGGATTCGCGGCGACGGCCGCGTCGGCGCGTGTTTTCAGTAATTTCGCCTGTTTCGGATCGTCAACCAGGCACAACAGGGCACAGCGGTCGAGCATCCGGGAGGGGCCGACCCGGACCACCAGGACGCCGCGTAGATCTTCCTCCTTCGCGCAGCGTTTTTGCAACTCTGCCCGGATGGCCTTCAGAGCCTCCTCGGTCCCCTTGTCCTGGCTTGCCCCAAGCCCACCCGTTGTACCTAGTGGGCTTCCGGCAACGAGGAGAGCGCCAGCCACCAGGATCAGGCCACGCCGGAAAGTTGCCCGTGTCTGCATGATCGTCAACTCCGATTCAGAGTGAGGAGTGCAAAGGGACTCATCGCGCTGTGTCGAAAACCCCTCCCCCCAACCCCCTCCCCTGCAAGGAGAGGGGGAGCAAGCCGGACAGCGCTTCTTCTTCTCCCCCTCTCCGTTGCGGGGAGGGGGTTGGGGGGAGGGGTTTTCGACACAGCAGACTCATCGCGTTTCACCTTCACCTCATCACGATCCACTCGTCATTTTCCACCCAGCTTA
This sequence comes from Gemmataceae bacterium, assembly GCA_035637055.1. GTDB lineage: Bacteria > Planctomycetota > Planctomycetia > Gemmatales > Gemmataceae > DASPXY01. The sequence goes on from DASPXY010000733.1 coordinate 1,251, forward strand.
CCGTTCCGGCAAATCCTTTGTACAGGGTCTAGGCGGTGCCGGCCGCCTGAATTCGCAGCAGGAGCATCGTACAATCGTCATTCACGATGTGATTGTCCCGCCGCAGAGCGTTGATCTCTTCCTTCCAGACGGCCTCATCGAGCTTCTCGAATCGCTCCCATTCGGAGGGCTGCCCCTGCTCGTAGCGGTGCAGCAGCCACTGGGCGACGGCGTCTGTGGCGAGCACGAACAGATCGCCGGGGCGGCAACGTCCCTGGGCTACGAGCGGCACGACCTCCTGGGCATCGAGTTTGCTCCGCAGCAGCGCCGGCGTCAGGCCGAACTCCGCCGAGCGCAGCACCGGGAAGGCGGCGTGCAACTGGCCATCGCGGAACCAGAAAAGGCAACTATCGCCGACCGCCACCGCTCGCCAGATGATCGGATCCTCCCCGGCCACCGGCACCTCGTTCAAGCGCAGCCCCAGGAACGTCGCCGCCGCGCCGGTGCGGTCTACCTTGGTCTGCACCGACCAGCGCAGCGCGGCGTAGTCGATGCCCTGCCGCCACTCCTTGCGACAGGTCTGCAGCCAGGCCGTCAGCGCCGCCCGTTCGCTCAGGTCGGGCCGCCCTTCGCCGTACTTCGCGGTGAGCAACTCTGCCCAGACCTTGGAAAAGATCCCTTCCCCGGCGCCGTCGGCCAACGCTGCAACGCCCTTGGGAATGTTCAGAGCGAAGGTATCCTCGCACTCTTCCTCGGCGTTGCCCAGCCGGGCGGTGCGGAAAACCCTGGTCGTCCACCGCGGCGCAGGCGCGGGCTGAGCCTCCACCAACGGCAAGGCAGGGACAGTGCGGGTCAGCTCCCGGATCAAACCCAGGAGTACCTCTTGCGGCGCGGCGTTGATGGTCAGGGCACGTGGGATTTGGGCGCAATCCGCACTCCTCCGGGACCACAGCGGACTACTCGCGTCCCACAACTCGGCCCAGGGGCTATTGGCCGGCCGGCTCGCGCTGGGCTGGGCCAGCTGAGCCCAGTAGTGTTCGCTAACGACACAATGGAAGAGCACCACGCCGCCGCCGGGGGTGTCCAGGGCGCGGAGGGAACGACTGGCTGCCGCCAGGGAACTGTTGCAGGCTTCGCCATCGGTGAAGTGAATCACCAGGGGCGGCGCGGCTTCCCTCACCCAACCTTCTCCTCCTTCAGCGGGCGAGGATTGGGCGAAGGGGGGACGGGACAGCCAGCGCTGCACCAACCGATATGCGTGCAGCAGTCCATTCGCCGTATCGACCTCGCCGTGGGGGGCAATGGGCTTGACGCGCCGCGAGGAGCCGTTGGGGCGACGAGCCACCTCGACGCGGGCGAGTTCCGCCACGGGCAGGAAAACCCGGTCGCTGGCGGTCCCGGGCAACAGCGACACAAAGGTGCCGCCGTCCTCACCTCCGACATGGCCGACAACGCCGACCTCCAAACTACTCAGGTCCGGCTCCGCGACGAGACCATCCAGCAGCCGGTCGAGGAATCGGCGGACGAAGCGCGCCTTCGTCTGTGGTCCCTCCTCGGTGGGGAACTCAGAGGCCATCGACGCGGACAGCCGCACCAGGCACAGGACGCAGGCAGGCGGCGCCGGCATGGTGTCAGAGGGTTGCATGAGCAGACCTCCTCCAGGGGTCAGGGGTCAGGGATCAGGGGTCAGCGAAGACAGCAAACGGTTCTGCCTTCCCTGACCCCTGACCCCTGACCCCTGATTCCCTACCGCAAATTCGCCGGCGTGGCGATCATGGTGCCAACGCTGATCAGCAACAACATCTTGACGCCGTCGGCATTGAAGGCCATGCCGCGGGCGCCCGCGGCGGCGGGGATGCTTTTCGCCTCGGCGTTGCCGCGCAGCTTGTCCGGCAACGGGCTCGACATGCGGAACAGCAGGCGCGCGTAGTCGTCGGGCAGTTGCTGTTCGGCGGCGGGGAAGAGCACCCCATCGGCCAACGAGCTAGACAGGTGGCAGTTGAAGAGTAGCAGGTTGCCGTCCTGTGTGGACAGGGAGCGGAGGCTGGCCGCGGCGGCTTCCGGGTCGCCGTCGTTCGATTCGCCATCGGTGAGGTGGATGACCACCGGCGGAAAGCTGGCCGGGTGGAAGGCGCACCAGCCGGCGGCGACGCTGTAGCAGTGCTGCAGGACGGCGCACATCGGCGTGCCGAGCATGGTTTCCGGCGGCGGGACGCGATACCAGATCGGGAAACGCACCTCCACCAGGCCGCCGGTGCCATCATCCTTTTGACGAATCTCCACGTCCAGCGGGTTGTCGTACAGATCGACGACGCTGACGAGGTCGCGGCCAGCCAGGGCTGGCCCTTGCAGCAGGGAGCCGATGATGGGCTCCCCCTTCTGGTTGGTGGTGTAGCCGATCACGCCGACATCGAAGTAATGACGCGGCTTATCCTCGCCTTTTTCGCAGGTGATGATCAGCTCGCTGATGAAGCGATTGATCGCGGTGGCGACCGCCTCGACCTTGGAACGAGGCGCGCCGGCGAAGGGGTCGGTCATCGAGTACGACTGATCGACGAGAAAGAGGATACAGCCGGGATTGGCTCGCTCGACAGACTTGGAGTACATGGGGGCTCCGCAACTTGTTGGCGAGCGGCGCGGCGTCAGCCCGCCGGTAACGGCCAGACACCGGCGGGCTGACGCCGCGCCGCTCGCCTTGACACCGGCGGGCTGACGCCGCGCCGCTCGCCTTGTGGCTCTAGAACGTCCGATCACAAACCATGCAGTAGCGCTTGCCGGGCAGGCCAGGCGCCTTGCGGTCGCAGGCCGGACAACGCGGCACGCGGTAGGGCGGCCTTGGACCGCTCGTCGGGACCGCCGACGTGGTCGCCGTTGGTTCGTCCCTGTCAAGTGTCAGCATCACCTCATCGTCGGTCCGGTACAACGCGAGCATCTGCGTGGCATCGCCATTGATCGCCAGGCAGCGAGCGCCGGGACCGGCCGGAATCCCACGCGCCTCGAAGAGTTGTCGGCTCTGCGACGGCAGTACACTCGACATGCGGAACAGCAGGCGCGCCCAGTCGCCTGCCAGCGGTCGCTCCGCGGTCGGGAAGATCGTGGTGCTTTTCGCCAGAGCGCATAATTGCCAGCTGCAAAGTAGTAAATTACCATCCTGGGTCGCCACGGCTTTCAGCTCCTCGGCCGCGGGTTCCGGGTCGCCGTCGGTCGCTTCGCCATCTGTGACGTGGACCACCGCCGGCGGGAAACTGCTGGCGTGCGTCGCGACCCAGGCAGCGGCGATGTCGCGGCAGCGGTGCAGGCCGGCACAGGTCGGCGTGCCCAGCATCGTTGTCGTCGGCGCGACGCGATACCAGATGGGGAACTTGAGTTCGATCAGGTTGCCGCTGCCGTCGTCGCTCTGGCACACGTCCACTGCCAGGGGGTTGTTGGCCAGTTCGACAACGCTGACGAGGTCGCGCCCCGCGAGCGGCCCGGGCAGCAGGGAGCGCACCTGCGGCGTACCGCTGCGGTCGGTGGTGTAGCCGAGGACGCCGATATCGAAGTAGTGGCCGAGCGTCGCTCCGTGCCACGCCCAGGAGATCAATTCGACGAGGGAGCGGTTGAGGGCGTCGGCGAGTGCCTGGGCCTTCGTCGTGGTCGAGCCGGGGAGCGACTCCGCCATCGAGAAGGATTGATCCAGGAGGAAGATGAGGCAGCTGGGACTGCTCGAACTGATGGCCTGACTGTACATGGGGATCCGCCGTTTTCCTATTCTGCCGCTTGCGGCTTAGCGTTCCCCTCGCTAAGCCGCAAGCGGCAACCTGGCAACTTCAGAACGCCTGACCGCACGCCAGACAAAACCGCCCCGGCGCCTTCCGCCGGCAGCGCGGGCAAACGTCGTCGCCTGGCGGTTGCGCCATGACTGCAGGACGCACTGAGGTAGGTTGCGGTACAGTCACCGCCGTCGGTACGACCGTCGGCACCACCTGCACGATGACCGGCACGGGCATCGCCTTCGCGTGGCCGGCACGCGGCCACGACACCATCAGGTAAGGCACGCCGAACAACAACCCCAGGCCGAGCGCTAAGGGCCACCACACTTGCCCAAAACTCGCGGAACCACCATCCTCAGCGCCTTTTACCATCTCGTAACGCGCTTCCAGTTTCCCGCCGATGTCTCCCCAGCGTACCGCGACGGTCGCCAGGCGAGCCGTCCCGTCGTGTACCGCGCGCGGAACGTCGAATACGAAGGCGTATTCGTTCCGCAGCTGCCCGACGATGCCGCGGTAGATCTCCGCGAGTTGGTCTGCCTGATCCGCGTAGACGTACTCGCCGCGGGTCTCCTCGGCGAAGCGTTTCATCCCGTACTCGTCCAGGGCCCGCCGCGGCCCGATCCCGACCATGTACAGCGGCACACCCTGTCTCCTGGCCGCTTCGAGAATACCCTTCATGCGATCGTCGAAGGTGTTTTGCCCCGGTTCACGACTGTCGTCGATGCCGTCCGTCAGCACGAGCAGGACACGCCGCCCGGAAACCTCCTTCATCGCCGCCAGGGCCTGCTTCATCGCCGCGAACAGCTGCGTGCCACCGTCAGCGCGGAGTTCAGCGATCTCCTTTCGCGCTTGTTCGCGGCGCCTGGCGTCCAGCGGTCCCAGCGGCAGCACCTCGCGAATCGTCGATTGAAAGAACGACAGGCCGAGGTGATCGTCGTCGCCGAGCAGGTCGAGGAGAGCGAGCGCCGCCTGGCGCACGCCCTCGATGCGCTTGCCCATCATGCTACCACTGTGGTCGAGGGCAAGGAAGATACACAACGGCTGCCGGCCCGCCGCAGTGAACCGCTTGAGGGGGATGGGCTCGCCCTCCTCGGCCACCTCGAAGTCCTTTTCGGTCAGTCCCGCCAGCACCTTGCCGTCCTGGCCGCTGACCTTGAGCGACAGCGACACCTCACGCTCGTTGACCTCCAGGCGGCGCAGGTCGAGGTGGATGCCGCCTTCGGGAAAGTTCGCGCGGGCACGGCCGCCGCGCAGCAGATCCATGACGCCGACCCACGCGAGCGCGAGGGCGAACAGGCCCGGGATCGCCAGTCGCCTCATGACGTGCGGACCTCCCCAGCCCGGCGCTCTAGCCACGCCACGAGGCCGATGAAGGCGCCGATACTGGCGCCGACGAGGATCAGCCCGATGGCCCCGCCCCAACCGGCGAGGCGGCCGCGTGTCAGCACTTCAAACAGGCTGCCTCCCATCGCCCCGCCCAGCAGACCCCCCACGATCCCGGCCCGACCCGCAGTGATGCCGGCCGACATGCCGAGGATCGCCCACTCCACGCAGCGCGGCCAGACAATCCCA
>DASPXY010000734.1:0-7206 GCA_035637055.1 Gemmataceae bacterium
CACTGCGAAGGAATTCGATCATGGCCGAACAGAAGATCATTCTCATCGTGGACGACGATTACGAATTGTCCGACGGCATTCGCGCCGTGCTCGAGAATCACGGGCACCGGGTGATGCAGGCGCGCGACGGGCAGCAGGGCAAGCAGATGGTTTACAATCATCGTCCCGACTTGGTGATTCTCGATATGATGATGCCGCGCATGGGCGGTTATCCCGTGCTTGAGCACTTCCGCGACAAGAGCGACGCGCCGCCGATCATCATGATCACGGCGAACGAAGGCAGCCGTCACAAGGCGTACGCGGAGTATCTCGGCGTGGTCGATTACATCCGCAAGCCGTTCGCGATGGAGCGGCTCCTGGAGGCCGTCCAGCGCGGTCTGTCCGGCGAAGGGCCCGCTGAGGAAGCGCCGCCGAAGAAACCCGCTGCCCGGACGAAGCCCGCCGACGAAAAAGAATGACCGCCGCTCTGCGGAAACCCCTCCCCCCAACCCCCTCCCCGCAACGGAGAGGGGGAGCAAGCAACACGCTATCTCTTCTTCTCCCCCTCTCCGTTGCGGGGAGGGGGTTGGGGGGAGGGGTTTCCTACAAAGCAAGTGAGCGCCACACTCCCAAGTTCGAGAGGATCGCCGTTGCCACCACAGCAACCCACCGAGGCGGCCAGCGTCCTGCTCACGCGCGGCCCCGGTTCGTCCGAGGTGTTCCTGATCCGCCGCAGCGAGGCGCTGCGCTTCTTCGGCGGCTTCTGGGCCTTTCCCGGCGGCAAGGTCGATCGGCGCGACGCTGCCATTCCGCTCCAACCCACCCCAGCCGATGACGGGCTGTCCGTGCGCCGCACCGCGGCCGCGCGCGAGCTTTTTGAGGAAACCGGCGTCCTGGTCGCCCGCACTGCCGGCGGCGGCTTTCCATCCTCGATCTCTAATATCGACCACTGGCGCAGCGAGATCCTGGAGGATCGCCTGTCCTTCGCCGAGTTGCTCGTCCACCTTGGGCTGACGTTGCACGCGGCCGACTTTCGCGTGCTGGGCAGCGTGACGACGCCCCCCTTCGCCCCGATGCGCTTCGACACTGCCTTCTTCCTCGCCCACTTGCCGCCAGGTCAGGAGGCCGCCGTCTGGCCGGGCGAACTCGATCAGGGCCGTTGGCTGAGCGGCTCTGACATGCTCGCCTGCTGGACGCGCGGCGAATGCCTGGTATCGCCGCCCAGCGTGATGATCCTGGAGGCGATCCGCGGTCGGAGTGTCGATGAGGCCCCTGTGCGTCTGGCGCCGCTGCTGCGATCCTTCGCGGATGGCGCCTTGCACCCGATCTATTTCGCCCCGGAGGTGCAGCTGATCCCCCTGCACACCCTCGCCCTGCCGCCGAGCACGCACACGAACGCCTATCTCGTCGGGCGCGATCCCGCCTACCTGTTCGACCCCGGGCCGAGCGATCCCGCAGAGCAACAGCGACTCTTCGATCTGCTCGACGCGCGGCAGCGGACCGGCTATCGCCTCGCGGCGGTCGTGCTGACGCACCACCATTCCGACCACATCGGCGCCGCCGCCGCCTGCGCCGAGCGCTATCGCCTGCCGGTCTGGGCTCACCCGCTGACCGCCGAGGTGCTGCGCGGCCGTATCGAGGTGACGCGCTGCCTCCAGGACGGCGAACGTCTCGACCTCGGCGCCTGTCCGGACGGCAGCGGCTCCTGGTATCTGGAGGCGATCCACACCCCAGGCCACGCGCGCGGTCATCTCGCCTTTTACGAGCCGCATTATCGCTTGCTGTTCGCCGGCGACATGGTCTCGACGTTGTCCTCGATCGTGATCGTGCCGTCGGAGGGCGACCTGGCCGTGTACCTGGAATCGTTGCGCCGCTTGCAGAAGTACGACTGCCGGCTGCTGCTGCCGAGCCACGGCAACGTCAGCGCTCGCCCCGCGGAGACGCTGCGCGAGTGCCTGGAGCATCGCGCTCGCCGCGAGGGCCAACTGCTGGAAGCGCTGGCGGCGGGACCGCGGACGCTCGATGAACTGGCGCCGGAGTCGTACAAGGGACTGCCGGCGGAACTGATGCGGTTTGCGCGGCTCCAGCTCCTCGCGGGGCTGTATAAACTGCAGCGGGAAGGCCGTGTGCAAGTGGTCGGGGACGGGTGGCGTCTGACAGAATAACCCAAACCCACGGGGCGCGACCCGTGGGTTTGTCGCTCCTCCTCCACGGTCATTTCCGATCCATCCAGTGCAAGATGATGGTCGCGAAGTAGGTCGCACCGACCGTCGATGGCTCGCCCGGCAAGATCGCGTAACCGCCGTCCTCGTTGCGACACCTCGTCACGAACGAGCGCAGCGCCTCAACGTCCTCCGGGTGATCCTTGAGCATCATGAAGCCGCGCATCACGCGATAGGTCGTCTCCAGGTCGGACACCGGCGCGCCCAACTTGCCGTAGGCACCGTTCTCGCGCTGGCCCTTCTTCATCGCCTTGAGCGCGGCCGCCTGGTCCTTGATCGTTCCGCCCAGGCGCAGCACGGTGACGGCCAGGCTCGCCGTCTCGCGGGCGACGCCATCCTCCTTCCCCGCGGTGCCGTCGGCGTTCCACAACTTTTCGACCTGTTCGAGCCAAGCCTTCGCCTTCGGGGAGGTACGCTTGATCCGCTCCAGTCCGGCCACGGCGATGCGAATGTCCTCGAAGGTTTTCGCGTGCTCTGCCAGGTACTTGACGACCGCGTCGTGATACGGTTCGGCGGGCATGCCCAGTTCGGCGACGGCCATGATGCCGACGGCGGTGTCGAAGACACTTGTCTTTTCCCCACCCGGAATATCGCTGAAGCCGCCGCTTTTCTTGTCGAAGCAGTCGGCAACGAAGCGGGCGCAGGCTTCCTTGTCGCGGATGGTGCCGCCGAGGTACTTCAGCGCTCGCACCGCCGCGGAGGTGGCCCGCAAATCCGGATACGATTTGGCGGTGTCCGCGGACCGAAATCCGCCGTTCTTCGATTGAAGAGATTGGACATAGCCAATGGTGGCCTTGCGCGCCTCCGGCGTCTGGCCGCGAGCGGGGACGAGCCAGAACAAGCCGCACAGGACGATCAGGGGACAGCGCTTCATTGGGGAATTCTCCTTCCAGGGGAAGATGCTCCAAGCCCACGGGCCGCGGCCCGTGGGCTTCTCCGCGCACTTTACGCCCGTCTCCCCCAAGGGGCGAGGGGGAGCAAGAGGTATCCCCCAATATCCCGCGGGTTGCGTAAAATGGTCGCAGAGACGTCCGCGATCCGTGGACGCGAAGACAACGAGGTGGAGAGATAGCCGTGAAAGCGTCCCGTTACGTCGTCGGCATCGACCTGGGGACCACGAACAGCGCCCTGGCCTACGTGGACACCGCTGTCGCCGAGGGTCAGGATCCCGTCGTGGTCCATTTACCCATCCCCCAGGTCGTGCAGCCCGGCACCGTCGAGGAACGGCAATTGTTGCCGTCGTTCCTGTATTTGCCGGGGCCGAACGAGCAGCCGGCCGGGGCGCTCAAACTGCCCTGGGCGCCGGAGCGCGATTACGCCGCCGGCGAGTTCGCCCGCATCTTCGGCAGCCAGGTGCCGACACGCCTGGTCGCCTCGGCCAAGTCGTGGCTGTGCCACAGCGGCGTCGATCGTCGTCAGCCCCTCCTGCCGTGGAAGGCCCCCGAGAACGGGCGCCGCGTCTCGCCGCTGGAGGCCAGCACGCTCTACCTTAAACACCTCTGCGAAGTCTGGAATTACCTCCTCGCCAAGGACATCGCCGAGAATCGCCTGGAACAGCAGGACATCATCCTGACAGTGCCGGCCTCCTTCGACGCCGTCGCTCGCGAACTGACCGTCGAAGCCGCCCGCGCCGCCGGGCTGGAACACATCACCTTGCTGGAAGAACCGCAGGCCGCTTTCTACGCCTGGATCGACGGCAGCGAGGCGTGGCGCAAGCAGATCGAGGTTGGCGACGTGATCCTCGTCTGCGACGTCGGCGGCGGCACCACCGACCTGAGCCTCATCGCCGTCGGTGAGGAGGGCGGCGAACTCATGCTGACCCGTGTGGCGGTCGGCGATCACATCCTCCTCGGCGGCGACAACATGGACCTGGCGCTGGCTCACAGCATGGCCCAGGTGTTCGCGGCGAAGGGCACCAAGCTCGACGCCGGCCAGATGCACATGCTCTGGCACAGCTGCCGCCTGGGCAAGGAACGGCTGTTCGCCGACCCGAATGCGACTGGCACTCCGGTGACGGTGCTGGGCCGCGGCAGAAGCGTCATTGGTGGGACGCTCAAGGGAGAACTGACGCGGACCGAGGCGGAGAAGGTGCTGGTTGATGGCTTCTTTCCCGAGTGCAGCGCCGACGCCGAGCCGCGCCGTCAGCGTGCGGTCGGTTTGCAAGAGCTGGGGCTGCCCTACGCCGCCGATCCCGCCATCACCAAGCATCTCGCCTATTTCCTCTCGCGAAACGCCGATGTGCTGGCCCAGAAGGCGCCGGCGAAGCGCGGCCGGCGTGGGGCCGCCGCGGCGAAGGCGTCGCAGGCAACGGCAGTGCTGTTCAACGGCGGCGTCTTCAAGGCGGCGCCGCTGCGGCAGCGATTGCTCGACGTCCTCAATCAGTGGGTCAAAGGGTCTGGCACGCCCGTAAAGGAATTGCCCGGCGGTGACCTGGATCTGGCGGTGTCGCACGGAGCGGCTTATTACGGGCTGGTGCGGCGCGGCCGCGGCGTGCGCATCCGCGGCGGCACAGCCCAGGCGTACTATGTCGGCATCGAGTCTTTGCTGCCGGCGGTCCCCGGGATGCCGCCGCCAATCAAAGCCCTGTGCGTGGTGCCGTTCGGCATGGAGGAAGGTTCCGAAACGGATGTCCCCGGACAGGAGATCGGCCTGGTCGTCGGTGAACCGGCGGAGTTCCGCTTTCTCGGCTCGAACGTCCGCCGCAACGACACGGTCGGCACGATTGTCGAGGAATGGGAAGGACAGATCGAGGAGTTGAGTCCGCTGGCGATGACCCTGGAGGCGCCCGGCAAGGAAGGGCGCATGGTGCCGGTCCACCTGCACAGCAAGGTGACGGAGATTGGCACTCTGGAATTGTCGTGCATCAACCGGGAGGGCGACCAGCGCTGGAAGCTGGAGTTCAACGTCCGCGAGCGCCAGGAGTGATCGTGATTCCGTTGAACCGTCGCGGGCGGCGAAGTTACGCACACTCTGTCGCCCCACGTGCCTCGACACTTCGCCGGGACTTTGTTCTAATCCACGAAGCAAGCGTCCCCATTCCTCCGAGGAGCCATGCCGATGGCCGTGACATTCGAGACCGCCGCCGAGTTGGTAAAGCGGTTGGGCAACATCCCGCTGGACCGCATCTGCTTCACGCCGCCGCCGGGCACGGCCACCATGCGCGACCTGCGCGCCGCCCTGCGCCGCTCCAACCACCTCTACGAGCTGGTCGATGGCACCCTGGTGGAGAAAGCCATGGGATTCAGCGAATCGATAATCGCTGGCCAGGTCTTGACCGAGATCGGCGTCTTTGCCCGGCAGCATGACCTGGGCGTCGCCGCCGGCGCGGACGGGACGGTGCGGCTATTGAAGGGGCTGGTGCGGATCCCTGATGTGGCGTTCTTCAGCTGGGACAAACTGCCCGGCCGCGTGCTGCCGTCGAAGCCGATCCCCGACCTCGCGCCCGACCTGGCGGTCGAGGTTCTCAGCGAGGGCAATACGCCCGCAGAGATGAAACGCAAGTTGCGCGAATACTTCCTCGCTGGTGTCCGCCTCGTCTGGATGATCGACCCGGCTAAGCGGCAGGCCGATGTTTACACCGCGCCCGACCTTCCCGCCGCGACGCTCGACGAAGCGCAGGCGCTCGATGGTGGCGACGTGCTGCCCGGCTTCACACTGCCGCTGGCCGAGTTGTTCGCGCGCCTCCCCGCCGTCCCCAAGAAGAAGCATTCGCCGCGCAAGAAGAAACCCTGAGAAGCGCTCTTTGAAGTTGCGCTTAACGTCTGTGCAGGAGAGGCTTCTCGTTCCCAAACAGAGTTTGGGAATGAGGTCTCAGGTGACGGAGATTGGCACTCTGGAATTGTCGTGCATCAACCGCGAGGGCGACCAGCGCTGGAAGCTGCAGTTCAACGTCCGCGAGCGGCAGGAGTGACAACTTGTTGTCCCGGTCGGGTAGAATAGCGACGAAGGAGGAGCAGACCATGAGCCTCAGCGCCATCGTTATTCAAGGCATCGTCAAGCCGGACGGCACGCTTGAGCTGGAAGGCAAAGTACCCTTGCCGGCCGGCAAGGTGCAAGTCACGCTTGAGCCATTGTCTCTGGTTCCGCAGGACCATCCCTTCTGGAAGTTGCTGCAAGACATCTGGACCGCTCGTCAGGAAGCAGGGCTCCAGCCGCGGAGCGCCGCCGAAATTGAGGCGGAACGCCAGCGCTTTCGAGATGAAGTGGAGGAAGAGATCGCAGAGGCCGGACAACTTTAAGACGAGTGCCGTCGGTTGCGCCAGCAGACCGACGCCTCACGCCCGGAGGGCCAATGATCGTCTGCCTCGACACGAACGTCGTTATTTATCTGATCGAAGCCAACCCGGTCTGGACGCCCAAAGCCACGCCGGGGATGCTCAAGGGGCTGAAGGGAGCGGCGTTGACGACCGCGGAGGGACGGCCCATAATCAAGCCAGATCAAAGGGCGGCTTCCTGATGGAGGGCCTAGACCATGAGCGCGAACCACCGAAACGAGGACGTGTGCAACGGCGCGTTGTTCATCGAGAACACGATGAAGTTTCCCCCCGAGGAACTCGCCAAATACGAGGGCCGCTACGTGGCGTGGAACCTCGAAGGGACGCAGATCCTCGCCAGTGGGGCGGACTACGGTGAACTGTACCGCAACATTGCCGCGGCGGGCCTCAAATTGAGTAGGGTCGTGGGGAGCTACGTGCCCGGCCCTGGAGAGGACACGATGTTCTGATGAGCCTCCGTTATCGATACAAATCCGCACGAACGAAAACCCCTGTAGTCTCGCTGGGGGGTCGATCCGAACGGCCCCGTCCTCTGGTTTCTGTGGCCCTGGTCGGTCCCACAAACACGGCGGCCCTTGAGGCGGTCCTCGATACTGCGGCCGATGATACGGTTTTCCCCGAGGACACGGCTGCGGCAATCGGCCTGGATCTGAGCAGCGCCCCGACAGGCACAGCGGCAGGGGTTGGCGGCGGTAGCGGCGTGCTGCGGTATGCGGAAGTTACGTTGCGCC
>DASPXY010000735.1:0-10050 GCA_035637055.1 Gemmataceae bacterium
TGGCGAAGATCACCCATTGCGACGTGTTCACCTCAACGAGGTTCATCAGCGCCAGGCCGAAGAGTCACAGCGGTTGCAGGATGAGCACCGCGGTATGCGGCGTTTTCGTCCACTCGACCGGCCAGCGCAGGAAAACGAGGATGAAGCTGAGCAGATAGAGGGCGAGCGGCACGATCCAGAACAGGGGAATCGCGGCGATGTCGGTGGTGAGGTACGTCGTCACGCCCAGCATCAAACTGGAAGGGACGGCAGCCAGGCCAATCCAGCGGAGGCGGCGCAAGAGCGTGACCTCCGCCGGGGGAGCCGGCGTTTCGCCCTTGACCGCGGGTTCGCTCAAGCCCACGGATTGCGACCCGCGAGTTTCAAGGCGCTGAGTCGGCCCCTTTCGGGAGCGCCAACCTCGGCGAGCGGGACGGACCGCGACCGATTCGGCCGTGGCAGCGCTCGGCGAGGCGGCTGCAGGCTCGGTCACCGAAGCAATCTTGGACGAGGCGCTGCCAGGGATCTCCGCCGTGGCCGGCGCAACCCACACCACCGCCGCGCAGGCAACCGTCAGCACGATGAACAGAGCATACGACCATCCCCACAGGGTAGTCTGGCTGGATACCGGCAGATTGGGCTCGATCAGCGCGGGATAGGCGAGCAGGGCGAGCATGGAGCCAAGATTGCTGGCGCCATAGAGGAAGTATGGATCCTTCGCGGCACGGTGGCCGGTGCGCGAAAACCACCGCTGCAGCAACGGGGCACTCGTGGCGACGACGAGGAAGGGAATGCCGACGACGAGCAGCAACAGAAAGAGCAGCGCGAAGACGGGATTGGACTCCGTCGGCGGCGTCCAGTTGCCGATGGTGAACGGCAGAAACAACAGGGGCAGCACCAGGACGCCGCCTTGCAGCAGGAGTTGCCGGCGCGTGGGAAGCCAGGTGGTGACGCTATGGGTGTAAAAGTAGCCGGCAAGGAGCACGGCCTGAAAGAACACCATGCAGGTATTCCAGACAGCGGGAGTGCCGCCCAGGCTCGGCAGGATCATTTTGCCGATCATCGGTTGGACAAGAAAGAGCAGAAAGGCGCTGACGAACAGGGTGACGGCGAACAGCAGCGGCAAGGGAGTATCTCCGGCGAGTGCGGCGAAGCGGACGTATCAGGGGATATATGATACGAAGGCGCTGCGCGAGTGGTTAGTGGTTAGCGGCTAGCAGCCCGTTGCAAAACCCTCCCCCGGCCCCTCCCCGCAGCGGAGAGGGGGAAAAGATAGAAAACTCTCCCCTCTCCGTTGCGGGGAGGGGCCGGGGGAGGGGTTTTGCAACGGGCTGCTCGTGGTCAGAGAAAACAAGGCTCTTCTCTGACCACGAGCCACTAGCCACTAACCACTCGCGCAGCGCCTACCGACACCACTCCACGGGACAGAAGCCGGCGGCTGGCGTACACTAACCGCTACCGCCGAGGTAGACTGCCTCCCTCCCCGATCCTTCCTCCAGGGAATGCCTTTCATGAACTCCCGTTGTCTTGCTGTCGTGGCGTCCGGAACCCGCTCCCGGGGTGTGTCGCTGGCGCTCCTCGTGTTACTCACCGTTTCCCTCTGGCCGGCGGTGGGACAACCACAGGGCAAGGAAAAGCTCTACCTCGATCCACTCAACGTCGAACCGCAGCCCATCGCGAAAGATGCGTCGGTCAAGTACGACTACGACATCGTCTACGTCCGGGCGCCGCGTCCCGCGGGCAAGGCCGTGTCGCGCTGGGCTGAAGTCGGCGACCCACGCACCATGGACCCGGGCGCCGACTTGATGCTCCTGCACCCCAACGGCAGCGAGGAGGTGCTCGTGCCGGTCAAGCCGCACGAGTCGATCGCCGACCCGTTTGTCTCCTTCGATGGTCAGTGGGTCTACTACGCCAAGATGCACGATGCCTTGAAGCACAAGGGGGCTGACATCTACAAGGTCCATGTGCCGACCCGGAAGATCGTGCAGTTAACGCAACAGACCTTCACGCCCAACACCGGCGCCGCCGATTGGTCCCGCACGCCGCTGCCGAGTTGGGGCGTGTACAACCTCGGCCCCACTCCGGTGCCCGGAGGCAAGGTGGCCTTCGTTAGCGACCGCAACGCTTTCAAGGGGACGAACACCGGCTACGCGCCCAAGGCCCTTGCCTTGCAACTCTTCGTCCTGGACGATCCCCCTCACCCCGACCCTCTCCCGCAAGGGGCGAGGGAGCGAAATGTGGAGTGCATCGGCCACCTCAACCTCGGCATGGCGCTGCACCCGGTCATCCTCAAGGATGGCCGCATCATGTTCAGCTCACTGGAATCCCAGGGCTTGCGTAGTCATCACATGTGGGGCATCTGGGCGATCCACCCCGACGGTAGTAACTGGGGGCCGCTCGTCAGCGCGTTCGACACCAGCAACGGCACGACCGACTCCTTCCACTTCCAGACGCAGCTCTCCGATGGCAGCCTCATCGTCCAGTCGTACTACAACCTCAACAATTTCGGCTTCGGCATGTACTTCAAGCAACCTGTGCAACCGCCGGCAGGCTACCCGCCCTTCGGTCCCGCCTATCCCCATGACCCACGCAATCCGCCGCTGCGCAACGGCCGGTACGGGCACGGGAGGCCCCAACTGCTACGATTTCCGTTCACGCCCCACGGGATGGAAACGCTGACGCCGTTCCTCCAGCGGCAAGATAATCCCGCCGCGGAAGCGGTCTTGAACAAGAAGGACTCGCCGCGGGTCGGCAAGGTCACGCATCCCGCAGCCGCGCCGGACAATCATCTGCTCACGGTCTGGGCACCGGGAGCGGTTCACGGCCATGCCAGCTCCCTGATGGACAGCGGCATCTACCTCATCAAGAACGGCAAGCCGTTCGAGGAGCCGGGCCAGATGCTGCTGATCAAGAACGACCCGAAGTACAACGAGCAGTGGCCGCGTGCCCTGGTGCCCTACAAGCGCATCTACGGCATCGACGCGCCGCCCGTCCTGGCCCCCATTGCCAACGATGGGAAGAAGTCGAAACACCTCCCCGAGGGCACGCCCTTCGGACTGGTCGGCACGTCGAGCCTGTACAAGCGCGAAAGTTATCCGCTGGGCGTCGTTCCGGGTGGCAAGGTGACCGCCACGTTTGCAGGGCTGAAGGATCCGCTCGGCGATCGCGGGCTCCTGGGCAGTTCCCACTGGAGCGTGCAGGGCGCCGACGCCGGCTTGTACAGCAACGACGAGATTCACGCCATTCGCATCCTCCTGTTGGAGCCGAACACGGAGCGGGAAGGAGGGCCCAAGAGTGGGCGACTCTTCTACAATCATGCTCACGAACGCATGCGCATTCTCGGCGAACTCCCGGTGCGCCACTTCCCACAGCAGAAGAACCCCTCCCCCCAACCCCCTCCCCGCAACGGAGAGGGGGAGCAAGACAAAGCCCCTCTCCGCTTCGGGGAGGGGTTGGGGAGGGGTCTCGGAGGCCAGCCACTCGATCCAGACGGGAATCCGGACACCAGTTTCCTCGCGAAAATTCCGGCTGATGTCGCCTGGACTTTCCAGACCCTCGACAAGAACAACATGGTGCTGAACATGGCGCAGACGTGGCACCAGCTGCGGCCCGGCGAGATCCGCAACGACTGCGGCGGCTGCCACGCTCATAGCCAGAAGCCGACGCGGTTCGAGGACACGGCCGCTGCCCGGCCGGGTTACGCGCCCTTCGACCTGACCCAAAAGACGCCGCTGCTGACCAGCAAGCCCAACGATCAGTCGGGCAAGCAGTGGGACGTGAAAAACGAGACTGGTCTGCGTTATGAGGCAACCCCGAAGAACGTCGAGTATCATCGCGATATCAAGCCGATTTTCGAGCGCAGTTGTGTCGCTTGTCACACCCAGAAGTGGGACAAACCTGCCGGTCAGTTGGTCCTGGACGACGAGCGCCTCGTCGATGCCCAGAATCCGGTGACGCTGGGCTTCACCATTCGTGTGCCCGGCACCTACAAGCGCCTGGCGGCCGACGCGAAAGGGGAACACGGGGTCAAGCCGCTGCACCGCCACGGTTGGACGCACCTGAGCGCTTCGCGGTACGTGCGGGCGATGCAAGCGCGCCGTAGCCTGCTGATCTGGAAGATCTACGGCCAACGTCTGGACGGCTTCAAGAACGACGACTTCGTCCACGAAACCATCCCCGGTGACCCTACATCGCTCCGGTTCCAGGGCAAGCCGGTACACGATACCCCGCAAAACCGCGAGCGCCTCCAGGTCGCCTACACGCCCGGGATCATGCCGCCGCCGGCGGCGGTGGCCGGCACCTACGTTGGCCCGGCTGGGAAGAAGATCAAGGTGGCGCCACTGACCGATGAGGACAAACGCACGCTGGTGCGCTGGATCGACCTGGGCTGTCCCATTGACCTGGACTACGATGCGAACCGGCCGGAGCAGCGCGGCTACGGTTGGCTGCTCGACGACCAGCGGCCGACGTTGACCGTCACTTCCCCCCGACCCGGTGCGAATCCGGAACTGACACGCATCCTGATCGGCATGCACGACTATGGCAGCGGCATCGACCCGGCGAGCTTCACGGTGACTGCCGACTTCCCCGTTGACGGCGTGAAACCGGGTGAGAATTTGGCGGCGCGGTTCCAGGCGAAGTCCGAAGGTGTGCGCGAGCTGCGCCTGGCCACACCGATCAGCAAACTGGAGCGCGGCACCTTGACGGTTGCCGTCCGGGATCGGCAAGGGAACCTCACCCGCCTCGAACGCACGATCTCAGTCGGCTTGGCGAAGTCGAGATGACCTCTGCGGGACATGCGCGACGGGCGAAATCACTCGCGCGCATGCCCGGAGGCAACGGTAGGCGGTGCAGTGCTGCATGGTCAGGACGTGGCCTGTCTCGTGGGCCGCGATCAGCAGCGTCCGCCGCAAGCACAGCCGGTACGCCTCCGCGCTCGTGCCCGGATAGCCGTTGCGGTAGATCGACCAGACGCCCACCCGTTGCCGCAAGTTGGCTTGCCCGAACACGAAGTTCCAGCCCCGGCCCGGCCACAGATCCTTCGCGGTCAAGGCGAGGTACGCGAGGGCGTCATCGGGACGGTCGGGTTGCAGCAGTTCCTGGAGGAGGAAGGGAGCGAGGAGTTGTTTGTCGCCCCAGTGCGGGTGCTTCCGTCTGGCCCGCGCCGGGATGTCGGACAATGGGACGCTGCGGCGGACCTGCGCGGGCACGTCGAAGAACCGAGCGAGGTACTCCTGCGTGACGGTCAGGATCTGTTGTTGCGCTTCGGTGAACTCGCCGAGGAGGCACAGGTAGATGGTTGTCAGGTCGCGGTCGCGACGAACGGGGTTCGCGGACAGGTACTGGCGAAACGTCTGACCCTTCTCGCGATGTTCGGCCAGCCAGTCGCCGGTCTCCGGCTTTGCCAGTGGTTCGGCCAGAGCTTGGAGCCGCTCCTCGATCTCGGGGTAAAAATCCTCTTCCCGTTCGCTCACGTTCCTGACACCTCCCGACAACCAGCTACGCCTGGGATTGGCGGGCGGTGGGAGCAGCGACATCCTGAGAGCGGGGTCGCCGCAGCCGTCGCCCTAACGCGGGCGGTCGCTTGCGGACTTCCCGGCCACGCTTGCCGACTGGTAGTTGCCGCCGCACCTTCGCTGGTCGCTCCTTGGGCTGGGCTTCGCAGACGGCCAGCACCCGGCCGCTGATCTCCTTGCCGTTCAGTCCAGTGATGGCCGCCTGAGCGTCCTGCTCGGTCTGCATCTGGACGAAGCCGAAGCCCTTCGACCTCCCTGTGTCGCGGTCGAGCACCACCTCTGCAGACGCAACCGCGCCGTGGGCCTCAAACAACTCCCGCAACGCGCGGTCATTGATACCGTAAGCCAGGTTACTCACGTACAACTTCCTTCCCATCAGACTTCCTCTCGCGAACAGCGGGGGATGGTGCGGCTCTCCCCGCCCAGACGGTTGACCAGCAACACGGGAGAAGGATCGAACGGAGGAGAGGTTGGTACGAGCCACATCCCCGTCTCGTCGGTCCACCAAAGCCGCTTTGGTCATGATAGCAGGATAGCGGTCCACGGATACACCGCCCTTGCTGACCCGATGCAACTTGTTGCCCCGCCCCTTCGACCCAACGGAGGAGCCTCGGCTGCCGCAAATTGTCTATCTTCGCGCTCCTCCGGCCACCTTGCTCCCTTCACGGCTCACCGGGAATCGCCTCCTTACCCCTGTCTCCCGTCCCTGCGGCCCACCGTTCAGTCAAGTGGACTATCCACCAACCGCAACCGCGCTCTAAGGCCGTTCTCGTTCGCGAAGACTGTTGCGGCTGTCGTGCTCCCGAGGTGCTTTCCCATGGCCCATCGCGTTCGCCGACTGCGCCTGGCGCGGTGTTCGCTGGTCTACTCGTGCCCGCTCCTGATGAAAGGCTCTTACCAGCGAGCAAGCGCAGCCTCTCCAGAGAGTTCACCGACGATTCCGCGACGCGGCTCCGATCAAGTCTGGGGCCGAACTGCCCACGCACCTCTCGACTTGATTTCTGTCCAAGCGCTCTGGGTGCCCAGGCGCACCGAGCCCTGCCCCCACGCCGGAGGGGAGGGAGCAGTCGCAGGAACTCGCGTGGACCCGCGCCTTGGAAGGTGGTTGCCGCGGATCTCTGGTGGGTGCGTTCGTTGGGTTTGTTCTGGTGTTTCTCGCTGTTGTGTTGACCTACCACCCTGTTGGTGGGGCCCTTCGATTTGGGCCGTTATGGCTTCAGCTTCATGTGCGGGTGCCTTGGCGCTCTCGTGGGGGTAATCGTCGGGCCGATCGGAGGTGCAGCCCTTGGGGTGTCCGGGTCAGAAAAAACAAGCGCAGCACCTCCAGCTGACCTGTCCCTGTCTGGGACAGACCCTACTCCAAGCGCTGGGGAAGCAAGCGAGGAGGAATTGGCTCGGCTCCGGAAACGGGTAGCAGCGTTGCAAGAAAAACTGCGCGAAGCGAACCCAAAGCAGGCCGATACAAGGGGTATCTAACGGTCATTCGCCAGTTTGGGCCCGTTGGAAAAGTGTTGCCCGGTAATGCTAAAATAAGGTGTAGATAAAGGGTGCCGCCGCCGTCGTTGAGAGAACCAGCAACAGACTCAGCAACAACAGCACGAGCAAGATCGGCAGCAGCCACCATTTCTTGTTCTGCAGCAGAAAGTACCAGAAGTCTGCGAGCAGAGGCACGCGCGGCTCTTCGCTGGCGGCCTTCTCCAGCTCGCTTTTGGCCTTCTCTTCCACGGCGACCTCCCGGAGCAGGTCAGGACTGGCGAAAATAGCTGCGAACGTCCGCTGCAGGCGGTTTGGCGGTCCAGTAAGTCTCCTGGTCGGGGCGGAGCCGACAGGCGAGGCCGTCACGACCAATCAGCCTGAACCATAACCCCAGCGGCGTGAAGATGCAATAAAAAAGGAGCGCCAGGATCAACTGCGTGGTCAACCAGCCGATCGGAAAGACGAGCACCATCCACGCAACAAAAACGGGCCGCAGCGCCTTCGGGAAGGCGAACCCCAGGGCACCCACAACGCTCGCCAGGGCGAGCAACACGAGGGCGACGCCTTCGTTCTGGTGGTTAAGGAACAGCCAGACGGCTGCCGCCGCGAGCAGCAGGGCCCCAAGGAAGGCGAACCAGCGCAAGGTCGCCACCGGCGGACTGAACGGAATCTCCGACCAGCGCATGGATAACCCTCAGTGGTGTCAATCCAAAGGAAACTCGTTGCGGTACGCTGCGCGGGCCGCTGCGCTCAGGGGCTGGCCCGCGGCACATTTCTCGACGACGATATCCTCCAGGACCAGGGCGTCCATCTCCGTGGCCTGGAAACAGCGCAGGGCATCTGCCGGCGTGCAGACGATGGGCTCGCCCCGGACGTTGAAGCTCGTGTTCACGAGCATCGGGCAGCCCGTCAATTCGTGGAACGCTTCGAGCAGCCCGTGGAAGCGCGGATGCCGCCCGGCATCCACGGTCTGCAAACGGGCCGTGTAATCGACGTGCGTGATCGCTGGCACCACCGAGCGGGGCACCTTCAGCCGTTCGCGCAGGTCGGGATGGTTCTCCATGACCTTGCGCTGATCCACCGCGAGCGGTAGCCGC
The DNA here is from genome assembly GCA_035637055.1 of Gemmataceae bacterium. Lineage (GTDB taxonomy): Bacteria > Planctomycetota > Planctomycetia > Gemmatales > Gemmataceae > DASPXY01. The sequence continues at coordinate 8,069 of DASPXY010000735.1, forward strand.
CGGTCGGCGTGCAGGGGCGCCACGAGCAACATGTAGGGGCTTTCCTCTTGCGGCCGGAATTCAAACCACGCCGAGGCCTGCTCGCGCAGGACGGCCGGGGCAAAGGGACGAAAGCTCTCGCGAAACTTGATTTTCAGGTTCAGGAGGGATTGCATCCGCACGGAGCGCGGGTCGCCGAGGATGCTGCGGCCCCCGAGGGCGCGCGGCCCGAACTCCATGCGGCCCTGGAACCAGCCGACCACCTGGCCGTCGGCGAGCCGGCCGGCCACGTCGCGCAGCAGTTCCGTCTCCCCAAGGCGGCGGTAGGAAACGCCCTGCTCCTTCAGCACAGCCTCAATCGCGCTGGGGGCAAAGCACGGCCCCAGGAAGCTGCCCTGCTGGGCATCGCGACTGTCGGGCACCCTGGGCTTGTCGAGGAGCTGGTGCCACACGAAGAGAGCCGCCCCCAGGGCGCAGCCGGCGTCCCCGGCCGCCGGCTGGATCCACAAGCGCTCGAACGGCCCTGCGCGCAGCAACCGGGCGTTGGCCACGCAGTTGAGAGCGACGCCGCCGGCGAGGACGAGGTCGGTCATCCCCGTTTCGCGCTGGACGTGGGTACCGATGCGCAGCAGCACCTCCTCGGTCACCTCCTGGATGCTCGCCGCCAGATCCATGTGCCGCTGTTGCAGCACGGACTCCGGGCGGCGGGGCGGGCCACCGAAGAGCTTGTGGAAATGCCGGCTGGTCATGGTCAGGCCCTGGCAGTAGTTGAAATAGCGCATGTTCAACCGGAAACTGCCGTCGGGCTTGAGGTCGAGGAGGTGTCGCAGGATCACGTCGCGGTAGACGGGGCGCCCGAACGGCGCCAGGCCCATTAACTTGTACTCCCCACTGTTGACCTTGAACCCACAGTAATAGGTAAAGGCAGAGTACAGCAGCCCGAGCGAATGCGGGAAACGGAGGTGGCGGCCGAGGCGAATCTTGTTTCCTTCGCCGGTCCCCCAGGCCGTCGTGCTCCACTCGCCGACGCCGTCCAGAGTGAGGATGGCCGCCTTCTCGAACGGGCTCGGGAAAAAGGCGCTGGCGGCGTGGCTCTCGTGGTGGTCCAGAAAGAGGACGGGCGCCCTGGCCCCGCGCGGCAGCTGCCGGCCGATGGTGCGCCGCAGGTACAGCTTTTCCTTGAGCCAGAGCGGCAAGGCGAGGCGAAAACTGCGGAAGCCGCGCGGGACGAAGGCCAGGTACGTCTCCAGCAGGCGCTCGAACTTGGACAGCGGCTTTTCGTAGAACGCGACGTACTCCACTTGCTCCGGTTTCAGCTGCCCTTCCTGGAGGCAGTACGCCACCGCGTGGACGGGAAAGCCGGCATCGTGCTTGCGGCGGGTGAAGCGCTCTTCCTGAGCGGCGGCGACGATGCGACCGTCGATCAGCAGTGCGGCGGCGCTGTCGTGGTAGAAGGCGGAAATGCCGAGGATGGCAGTCATCAGGAGTCAGCGAGGCAAGGTGACAAGGTGACAAGGTGACAAGGTGACAAGGTGACAAGGCCTGTTACTTCTTCGAGAGAGACGCGGTTGGCGCCTCACCGATGACCCAGGTTTCGGGATGCGTTCGCATCCCGACAAAGATGCCGATGATTGCGTGATAGGTATGGTAGAGCGCGGCAGCACGATCGCGCTCAACATAGTTGCACTTCGCCGCGAATTCGAGCCATACCTGTGTTTCGGCTGCTTCGGCTTCGGCATCAGAGACCTTGGCAATGAATGCGGCTCGGTAACGGCGTTTTCGCCAAGCCTCCGCCAGGTTGGCACACACAGACCGGGAAGATCGGCGGATCTGATCTGTGAGGGAGTAAATCTCCTCTTTCGGGAAACTCTTCGTTGCCTCGAAGATCTCCATCGCCGCGTCAAGTGCCTTCCGATACACTTCCAAATCCTGGTGCGTTTGAATCTTACTCATTCGTTTGTCACCTTGTCACCTTGTCACCTTGTCACCTTGTCACCTTGTCA
>DASPXY010000736.1:0-3430 GCA_035637055.1 Gemmataceae bacterium
CCTGTCAGCCGCAGATCCTCGAAGTGGACTATCGGCTGCCCAACCGCGGCTTCCAGGACTGATCGCTCTGTTCGGGATGTATTGGCACTTGTCAGCATGCGCGCTCTTTTGTGTTCGGGATGTATTGGCACTTACCCACTTAGCCGTGGAGCCGCGGGGTAGCGGCAATTCCGACCTGGCGACCAGGCCGATATCTCTTCTAACTCGAAGCGAGAGGATCCCATGAAGCCCGCGAAGAAAGGCGACAAAAAACCGACAGCCACGAAACACCCCACAGGGAACGAGGAACTCGCTGCGGCCTCGCGCATGCACGTAATCCGTTTTCCAAACGATGAGGCCCGCATGCGATCGATCGAGGTCATGTTTGATGTCCTTCTCCCCGTGCAAGTTTACGAGGGCGGGATCAATGTCGTCTACGGCGCGCACATCCAGGCGCTGGAGCGCGCAGGGGTTCCATTTGAAGACCTGAGCGAGGCCGCGAGGAAGCATGGCAAAAAGAAAAGCCGGAAGACAACGCGCCTTCCGCCCGAGGGCACTTGAGCGGTACGCCCATCGGGATTTGCACCCACGCATGCATCCGGGAGAGCACGTTTGGCGGTACACCGTGGTCGTGCCAGTCGTCCAACTACTCCCACGACACCGAGTCAAGGCGACCGTGCAAGATCTGCTGGCGCTGGAAAAGATGCTCTTGGAGCACTTCGGCGGGGCCACCAGACTACCGCGCCTCTCAGGTTACGGTTTGCGTAACCCCTGGGGCCGGCCACGGCCGCCCGAACTCAACGAACACATGCCCTTGATGGTCTACGCGGCTCCCTTGCCTGCGTCGGATGACTACTTTCGCGCTCTCCAACGAGAACTGCAAGACGCTTTGGATGAGGGCCTGATCCTCGTTGAGCGGCTCGAAGCGACCCTTCTCTGAGCACGACACATTCCCTCGTCCGGTTGCTGCCCACGGCGAAAAGCGTACCATTGACGCTGCCCGCAAGCACAAGGGGGGATCGTCATGGCTCCGCTCTACCGCGCGCTCACTTTGGGCTGTATCGCTCTCGGAACGCTGTGGCCCGCGACGGCAGCGGGTGGTGCCGGGGAGAAACGCAATCTCGTCGTCAACGGCGGCTTCGAGATCGATGACGACAACCTCCACGGCGAGAAGATGAGCTGTCCGGTACGGCCGCGCGTCACCTACGGCCAGAGCGACGGCATCCCCGACGGCTGGACCTACGCCGCACGCCAGGCCATCCGCACGCGCGACAGCCACTCCGGCGCCTTCGCGCTGCACGTCCCCGCCGGCAAACCCGTGACCCTCACGCCGACAGTCCTGCCCTACGTCGCGCAGACAAAAGCGCAACCGGCACTGCCGCCGTTGCACTTCGTCGCCTGGGCCAAGGGCGGCGGCGCGAAAGATGCCCTCACCATTACACTTCGACTGTCCATCCACGAGAACGACCCCAAGAACAAGAAGGACCAGGCCATCGTCGTGCATACGGTCGCCAGGTCCTTCACGATCCCGCCGCAGTGGACGAAAGTCGGCTTCGACGTATCGGCCGAAGACATTGCGGCAGCGATCAAGGGTCGCAAGCAGCCCGTCGGCCTCGTGACCGCTGCCCTCACCTTGCAGGCCACCGGCGACGGCAAGGGCCTGATTCTGGATGATGTAGAGCTACTTTGTCCCGAGAACCCGGCGCCGTACACCCTTGTCCCCAACGCGGGTTTCGAGACGCTGGGCAAGGACGGCAAGCCCGTTGGCTGGGGGCTTGACCGCAAATCGCTGCGGTTCTTCGGATCGAGTTATTACGTCTGGCGCGACTGGTATCACTTCTTCGGCGTGCCGCGCGGAGCCACCGCCATCGATCAGCTCGTCGTCCGTGGCGGGCGGCAGGCGCTGCGGCTGAACGTCCCGCCCGGCGACGACCGCCACATCGAGAGTTCTGCCATCCCGCTCAATCAGAAGGAACCGCGACGGTTGCTGCTGCAGTTCGATTACAACAGTTACCTGCTCGCGAACCTGATGGTGCAGGTCGTCGATGAGGAGGGCAAGGAAATCTTCGGTCAGAACATCGTCGCGGGCAGCAGCGGCGGCTGGCGGACGCATCGCGTCGAGTTCCTGCCGCGCAAGGCGGCCCGCAAGCCCGGGGCGATCACCGCTGGCGGCGACTTATATGGCCCGCACGGCGACCCGGTTCCGGTCAAGGCGTGTCGCGTCCGTATCGGTGTCAAGGGAGTCAGCGGCTCCGCAATGGATGATGTGAACGAGTGGGTGAACGTCAATCACGCCGGGGCCGTGTGGCTGGACAACGTCGTCTTGATGGAGGTTGATTCGACGGCGGCAGAGATCACAGCCCGCGGCGGCAAGACGTATCAACTCGACAAGACCGTCCCCGATCTCACCATCGAGAGCCTCGATCTGGGCGAGCGGCTCTTCGGCGAGAACACGGCGACGGTCACGCTGGTCAACCGTGGGAGCAAGGCCGCCGCCGGGAGGCTGTCGCTGGCCTTCGCTGGCCCTTACCGCGAGAACGATCCGAAGAGCGCTGGTTACGCCATCGGCGCTGTCGGCCAGGCCGAGATGGAAGATGAGCCGCGCAGGCTCCTCGTCCCCCCCAGCTTCGTTCCTTACCGCGTAGCTCCGCAAGGCACTGTCCGGATCGAACTGCCCTATCCGATCACTCGCCTGCTGCCGGACTGGCGCAGCGAGTACCGGTTTCAGGTCGGCCTGGGCGGCGAGGACGGCCGCTCCGCGGTCGATCTTTCCCTGGGCACCTGGAGCCAGCAGGCGCTCGTCGAGGTCGAGAAGTGTTACGCCTTCGCCGAGGAGAAGATCCAAACCGTTTTCATGAACACCGGTGTTACACGCAAGAGGCTCAGGGACGTCACCCAGCTGCAACTCGAAATACGGCGCGCCCGCGATAATCAGCCCATCGTCAAGGAACAGCGGCCCTTTCCCGAGGTGGATAGCCTCAACCTGCAGCCTCTGCCCGAAGGCTTCGAGGGAGACAACACCAACTTTCTTCGCGCGGAGATCCCCCTGGCCGCGCTGCCCGTCCACCCCCAGACCCACCCAGTGCGCGATCATTACGTGCATGTCGCCGGGTTGGATAAGGCGGGCAAGGTGATCTTCGAGGGACGCAGTCCGCGCTTCGGCCGCATGGAAGCCCACACCGAAAAGCTCGATCCGATCAAGGACGTTCGCATCCATCCCGACAACTATCTCCTCATCAACGGCAAACCATTCTTCACGCGCGGCCACATCTGGATGCAGCAGAACTTTGGCCCGTCACCGCACGCCCACAAGAACACCGACTGGAAACGCTACGGTTTCAATGTGCGGGCCGGGGTGCAAAGTCCACTCCCCGAAGTCAGCAAGAAGGATCCGCGCTACCAGCCGGGAGTGGATGAGCTGTGGACGATGCACAATACCTATGTCGGCTCG
>DASPXY010000737.1:0-2319 GCA_035637055.1 Gemmataceae bacterium
TTTGCCGCCCGAAGGGGCAGGAAGAGCAAGGCATTGGGCTGCGGCGGGTCCCGAACTATATGCTGTTGCTGCACCTTCTCGTTGTCCTGAAGAAATAACTGAGGGCGACCGTCTCCGCCCGCAGTTCCGGATTATTACAGCCCTAACTCTTTCAGTTGCTTGGTGTCCACCGCCGCAGGAGCACCCGTCATCAGGTCGCGCGCCTTCTGATTCTTCGGGAAGGTGATCACGTCGCGGATATTCGTCGTCCGGGCCAGCATCATCCTGAAGCGATCCAGCCCCAGCGCGGATCAGAAAGGGGACATTCAAAGTTTCTACACTCTGAGAACCCGTGGATGTCCCCTTTCTCCGCCCGGAATGAGAAGGGCTTGTCCCCGAGAAAAGTGGCACGCTGCTCCTAGTGTGCTGGCGCAAGTCCAGCGCGGTCAAGGGCTTGTGTGACTATGCGCAACGTGCCAGCTCCCCGCCGGGTTGGCACGCTGGTCGGCTTCACGCGAGCGCTTCGCGGATGAGCGGCGCGTCCTCGGCGATCAGCCGCATCGGCCGCCCCTCGGGGGTGTACACCGTCTGGTTGGGATCGATGCCGAGCAGATGGTAAAGTGTCCGGCCGAAACTCTCGATCTTGTAGAAGGCATCCGTGACCTGCTCGCCGCGCCGGTCGGTAGCGCCGACCACTGTCCCGCGACGGAACCCGCCGCCCGCCGCCAGCACGAACTGAGCGTAGTCCCAGTGATCGCGCCCGGCGCGCGCCTGCGTGCCGCACTGCGGTTTGCGACCCATCTCCCCCAGCGCCAGCACAATCGTCGTGTCGAGCAAGCCGCGGGCGTCGAGGTCTTCGAGCAACGCCGATAGTGCCATGTCGAACGGAGGAATCTGTTGCCGCCCGGCGATGAAGTTCTCGCCGTGCCAGTCCCAGTAGCCGAGGCTGAAGTGGACCACCGGCACGCCCGCCTCGATCAGTCGCCGAGCCAGCAGGAAGTGGCGCGTGTCACCCGCCGGGTAGCGCGTCCTGGCCCGCTCGCCGATGCCGTAGCGATCGCGCGTCCGCGCGTCCTCCTTCGAGATGTCGAGGGCCTCACGCAAGCGCGGCGAGCGCAGCAGGTCGAAGGCAGTCTGCTGGTAACGGTCCAGCCCGGCGATCAGCGGATCGAGAGCATCCTGTCGGCGCAACCGGCCATCGACCGCGCGCAGCAGGTCCACGTCGCGCTCGAACGACGGCAGTTCGAGTTGCGGCGTCAACATCCGCGTGATGTCGTCGCGCGCCTGCACCGGGTCGAAGATGAGCGGATTGCAGGCCGGCCCGAGGAAACTGGAGGCGATCGAGTTGTTGATGTGGTGGTCGATCTTGCCAAGCACCGCGAACGTGGGCAGGTCCGCCGGTCCGGGCCGCAGCCGCGTCATCGTGCTGCCGTACATCGGGTACGCCGGCGTGCCGCTCGGCAGGCGTGGATTGCCCGTCAGCCAGTACATCGGGGCGCGCGAATGGTCGCCCGGACGATTCATCGTGGTGACCGAACGAATGATCGTGTACTTGTCCGCGATGCGGGCGAGCCGCGGCATCAACTCGCAGACGTCGAGGCCCGGCACATTGGTGCGGATCGGCCGGAACTCGCCGCGATAGTCCACCGGGGCGTTGGGCTTCATGTCGAACATATCGATGTGGGGCGGCCCGCCGGCCATCCAGACGCAGATCATTTGCGTGGCCCGCGTGGACCTGCCGCCGCTGGCGCTGGCCCGTGCGCGCACCAAGTCGAGCAGGTTCACACCGCAGAGCGACGCTCCGCCGATACGCAGGAAATCACGCCGATTTAGACGACGAAACGACTCGCAAAAGTTGTTCATAAGCCCCCCAATTCCCCAGGCACCCGTCGGTCGCCCAGGGAGGATTCAATCACCAACCTGTATCAATACATGGCGCGATGCATTCTGGCCACTGCGTCCGACCTTTGTAATGCCATAATCAACGAGCGGCGGGGTTTATCCCCGCCGTCTGGTCGGCGGGGATAAACCCCGCCGCTCGTCGCAGGGTGTCTTTTGAAAGGTCGGACGCGGCAGATCATCAACCCAGGAGCAGAGCACTCTTGGCGAGCCGTTCCAGGCTCTCGCTCAACTCGCCTTCGAGGGCGCCCCGCACCTCGTCGGGTTTGGTCCCTTCAATGGTCAGTACCTTGCGCTCTGCCAGCGCCACGAGCGCATCGAGCAGTGCCGCGCGGTCGCGATTGCCGTCGAGGTGTTGCAGCACCAAACGATCGAACGGGCTGAGCGTGACGAGGCGGTGGCGCCGATTTGTGACCGCGGCGCTCGTCGCCTGCAGGCGCG
>DASPXY010000738.1:0-2570 GCA_035637055.1 Gemmataceae bacterium
GGCGTAAGGAACGGCGGCATCCATGAATCCGGGGTAATCGCTGGCGAAGCGCGATAACACACTGGAGGCGCAGACTGCGAGAACAATTCCTCGACACAATACCAGGCGTGGAATGGTCGCCACTCAGGGGTGGAGGGGCCTGAGGCTTCCGGGCACCAAGAGCAAGTGGTATAGAAGGTCACGAGGGATCCCCAGCGATACCGCTGGACCTCGTAGCTCGATGCGTGGGCTTCCAGCACCAACATATCGACCGCGGTCTGCAACGCGCGCAGCTGCCTGGCCTGCTCCGCACAGCACTCTCTCAACTCAGCGACCTCGTTGCGGAGGGCCGCGGTAGGCTCTTCGAGGCCCTTGTTGGGTTTGCTCAAGCAGCAGGGGGTCAGGGCGGGCTTGCAGCACGCGGGGGTGCAGGGAGCGGCTTTGCAGGCTCCCGGTTCGCAGGGCGCAAACACGAGGAGCCAACCGGAACCATCCGGTTGCAACAGGACGGTCGGCTTGATCTTGCCGGCGCGTCGCTTCACGGTTTTTTCGCCGTACCGGGGCCTTCACAGGCATGGGATGCCGGGGGCAGCAGGGACATCGCCAGCCCGCAGAGAGCCAGCACCGCGGCGCATCGGCGGGCGCCGGCCGAAAACAAACCTCTGAACATGAGTGGGGCTCCGTGAGACTTGAGGGTCGGAACCGTCGCGCAGACGGGGCAGAGGTGATACGAAATTAGCACAGCGGTGTAAATGTGGCTTTCGCGATGTCAGTCGCCCATCGCCAGCATGGTCACGATCATCACCAGCCCATTGTTCAGCCCGTGTCCGACCATCGACCCGACCAGGCTGCCGCGCCACTCGCGCGCGATTGTGAAACCGTACGCCAGCGCCATCAGCACCGGCACCGCGATCAGCCCCTGCGGATGAATCACCGCGAACAGGAAGCTCACGACCGTCGCACTCAGGAGGAAACTCCACGCAGGTCCACAGCGGGCCGTGGCCTCGCGCAGATGGCGGTACAGCACACCGCGGAACATCGTCTCCTCGACCAGCGGCGCCACCACGCAGGCCAGGAACAGCACCTCCAGCCGCGCGAAGAGATCCCCCCGGGCGACAACCTCAACGATCGGGTGGCTCGGGCCGCCGCTCGGCCGAAAACTCACCTCGCCGTTGCCCCCCAGGGCACGCTCCACCAATAACAGCAGCAGCGTCAGCAAAAAGCCCACCCCCAGCAACGGCAGCGCCAGGCCGTAACAGCAGACGCCGCACCACGGCTCGACGGCGGGGCGCCGGCCGAGCGTCAGGCCGACGTCCGCACGCACCTCGCGCCACGAGACGCCGCGCAGCACCGGCCAGGCCAGCGCCGCCAGGCTCAGCAGCATGGCCGCGCCCCCCAGCGGCAGTCTCGGCCAGTCCGCCGGCAACAGCGCCCCGACGAAACTGAACGCGGCGAACAGCACCAACCACAGCGCGAACGTCTCCGCGTACACCCCACCGTTTCCCGTCTCAGAGTGAAGGTTGCCACTCACCTTCCCCTTCAGGACAAGTACCACAAAGACAATCAGCCCAACCACCCCCGCCAGACCGAGGAGGCAGCCGCTGCCAAAAGCGGCGAGAATCGTCGCCGTTGTTCGCTGAGCCGGCGCGAGGGCGTGTGTTCGAGCCGCCGCGTCAGGGATAGCGTCGCGCTCCAGGACGAACCCCGCCAGGCCCCCGGCGACCGCGACAGCAGGCGTTGGCGGCGCAAGGGCCAGTTCGCCGAACCAACCGAGTGACTCCAGCAAGCGCTCGCGCTCCGCGCGCGCAACGGAGGGAGCATTCCAGCGCAGCCGCTCGTAATCACGATACAGCCGTTCGAGACTGTCACGCACCGCTGCCTGTGCGGGCGTGAGTTGTTGCCCCTGTCGCGCAAGGAGTTGATCGAGGTGGTGCAGTTGCGCCAGTGCTTCGGTGGGGCCCGCCAGTTCGCCCGCCAGGACGATGAACCGCAGCCGTTGCTCGACCGTGCCGGTGTTCAGCGCTTTCGCCTGTTCGTAGATCGAACGCGGGCCGAGCAGTGCCCGCACACCGAGGAAATAGCGCGCCTGCATCCGCATCACCAGCAGCCCGACGCGGTCCTCAGCCTTGTCCCGCGCTGCGTCGGTCTGGGTGTCACGCCTCAACACGTAAAAGGTCACCAGGCCAAGGATCACTAACCAGGCGAGCAAGGTCGGGACGACCGAGCGGCGCGGCTGGGGCGCTGGCGGTGGGCTGGCGAAGGTGGTGTCGATGGCGTCGCTCATGGAGGCATTGTACGAGTCGCCGATTGCGGCGAGCGGTGGCCGGGCCGGGCGGGTGCCGATAGAACCTCCTGTGCCGCCTGCACGCCAGCGAGGGAACCTCATGTCGCCGAGTTTGCGAGCTTTGCTATCCGGAATCATCGATTACGCGGGCCTGTTCCCGCCCGCCAAACTGCCGCTGGCAGAGGCCCTTCGCAACTACGCCGGTTATCGCACCGAGCCGGACAGCTGGATGCTCGGCCGCTTCATCTGCCCCGCGGCGCGGCTGGTCGAACTCGACCCCTTCCTCAAAGAACTGTTTCCCAGTGAC
>DASPXY010000739.1:0-6805 GCA_035637055.1 Gemmataceae bacterium
ATCGCCCACTCCAGGGCCGGGAGGATCTGCTCATTGGGCGCCGCTCCCAGGTAGACGATGCAGGGGGAAGTCTCCAGGCCCTCGAATTGCACGGGGTAGATCAGGAGGTGGTCGTGGGTCTCGAAGACCGGCCGCACCGTCTTGCGACTCGCCGAGGTCCAGCAGCCGAACACGGTACACACTTTCTCCTGCGCGATGAGGCGCTCGGCCTCGCGGGCGAAGGTGGGCCAGTCCGAGCGGCCGTCCACCACCACGGCCTTGACGGGCCGGCCCAGGACACCGCCAGCCTGGTTGACCTCGTCGATGGCGAGCAGGACGGCGTCCACCACCGGCTCCTCACTGCTCGCCATCGTGCCACTCAGTGAGTGGAGCACGCCGACCTTGATCGGTTCCCCGCTCGGCGGCACCGCAGAAGGTGCGCCCGGAGGGCTATCGGGAGTGTTCCTCCACGGCCCCCAGAGGAAAACGGCGAACCCAATCAGCAGTCCGGCGGCGGCGAAAAGGAGTAGCCACCCAGGGGCTATGCCTCGCTTCCCTCCGGGCCTCTCTCCTGATGGGGAAGCGGGGGCGGGGAGCAGCGGGAAGGGTCGCCGGGATGGGCCTGCTGCCACTGGGGAGGGTGATCGGGGCCTGCCCCGAAAGGGCTGCGGCCACGGCCTGCAGATCGGCCAGCATCTCACTGGTGGACTGATACCGCTCGGCGGGGGCTTTCGCCATGGCGCGGGCAACGATCTGGGAGCAGGCCTGCGGGATCGCCGGGTTGACGGAACGCGGGTCGGGGATCGGCCCGTAGCAGTGCATGTACATCAGCTGGGGTACGCCCTCCGTGTCCGCGAAAGGGTGCTGGCAGGTCAGCAGGCTGTAGTAGGTGGCGCCCAGTGAGTAGAGATCGCTGCGGTGGTCCACCGGTTTGGACTCACACTGCTCCGGGCTCATGAAGTACGGAGTGCCGACCGCCATGCCGGTCTGCGTCAGGTGCCGGCCGGAGGTTGACCCACCCTTGGCCAGCCCGAAGTCGGCGACTTTGATCGACCCGTCCGCGGCCCGCATGAGGTTGGCGGGCTTGATGTCGCGGTGGATCAGGCCCGCGGCGTGGGCCGCCCCGACACCTTTGCAAGCGTCGATCAGCACCTGGGTCGCCTCAAGCACCGCAAGGGCCCCTTGGTCCGCCAGCCGGTCGTTCAGGCTACCGCCGGGGACGTATTCCAGCACCAGGTAATGCGTCTGGTCCTGCTGGCAGACTTCATAGATCCCGACCACGTTGGGATGGTTGAGCTTGCCGGCAGCCCTGGCCTCGGCGAGGAAGCGCGGCAGCGCCGTGGGGTCGCTCGCCAGGTGGTCGGCGAGGATCTTGATCGCCACCTCACGCTCGATGGTCGGGTCGTAGCCCTTGAGGACCAGGGCCATCCCGCCTTGCCCGAGCACCCCGGTGACCTGGTACTTCCCCAGGGACTTCCCGACCCAAACCTGCGACAGGGCGCCGCTCCCCTCGGTCCGCGGTCCGCCCGTCAAGGTGTCCAGGCGGGGCACAGCACCACCACTGATGCCCGGTGCCGGAGCTGAGTCGCCCGGGGTTGCGGGGATTGAGGGGTCCCGCATCTTGTCAGGCGTCATCGGGTGCCTCCTCACTCTTGACCAGTCCCTTTGCCGAGGGGTGCCGCACGGAGTCTTGCACTATCGCCATTCCCGCAAGGCGTGCTCTTGGCGATTCCCACCAAGCCCATCCCAGGGCGAGCAACAAGGATCCGACTACCTCGAACAGACCGTAGACCAGTACCGCGGCGACTGCCGGCGTGCCCGCAAAGGCGCCCGTCGCAATGACCAGCCCGACCCCAACATTACGCAGCGAAGTCGTGAGCGTCATGGCCTTGCGGATGTCAGTCCCTGGGCCGCCCAGGAGCCAACCGGCAGCCCAGCAGGCGACGAGCAGGGCCAGCATCCCGACAAAGCCCGTTGGCCGAATCTCCGCCAACAGGTGAAACTGCGTGGCCAGGATGAACCCCACCGCAGCCAGATTGAGAACCTTGCTGGCCAGGTTGGCCGGTTTTCGCAGCCGCTCCGCCAGGGTCGGACACCACTGCCGCACCGCTACTCCAACGCTCAGAGGCAACAACTGAGTCACCAGCAGCGTGACCAGGATGTTGAACGCAGGGACCGGCAGCGAGGCGTTTCCCGACACCAGGGGTAGCAGATAGTGTAGCAGGATCGGGGCGATCAGGGCGGACGACCCGGCCAGCAGCACCATCAACCCGACCGCGACGGGGACGTTCCCTTTTGCGATGGCCGAGAAGGGCGGGCCATACGGAGCACCGGGGCAAACCGCGAGAATCAGGAACCCTGCGGCGACCAGCGCGTGGGCATTGAACAGGAGCAACAGGCCGACCGTGGCTGCGGGGACGCAAACGTAGTTCGCCAGTACGGCCCGTGCGACCAGCCACCGGTCCCTGGCAACGGCGGCCAGCTCGCCGAACGTCACGCCCAGGCCGATCGCCACCATCATCTCGATGAGCGTGATCGTGACCAGGATGTTCAGCAATCGGTCGGTCATGGTGGCGGTGCCTTGCTGTCCGTTGGGGTGGTTCGTGGCCAGTCATTGCTCCATGGACTGCAGCAGACGCTCGAACGGCTCCTGGCTGACGCGAATCGTGCCACTACCCGGCTGGTTCAGGTCGAGGGTGACGTAAATCACCAGGGTCACCATGAAAATGAAGCACACCGTTCCCGAAAGGTGCGGCCTGGGAGACGTGGCCTGTTTCAGCCCCATCAAGAACGCCGGGATGATCGCGCCGAGGAAGAGCAGGAGCACGATGCTCCAGGGCAGCCGTGCCCGATAGGCGGCCAGGCGAGAGGCGTGGGTGCTGGTGACGTTGTTCAAGGTGTTCGTCAGCGCCAGCGCAATCGGAGTCCCTTCGCCCAGGGCCTCCGCCACGATGGTGGTCATGCGGGCGTGCATTTTCTGAAACTCCCGGATCTTCGTTTCCAGATCCCCTTCCGCACTGAGGTGCCGGGCGGCGGCGAGCTTGTGCCGGGCGTACGCTCGAATGACGCCCTGCAGTCGGGAACCGGTGGGGCCTTTGAGCAAACCCGCACACGTGTAGAAGTCGCCGATGGCATTGCTTTCGGTCGTTACCATGCCACGCCGTTCCTCGTGCCTCGCCAGGGACAGTGAAAAGGTAAAGGCAAGCAAGAGGCCCAGGAGAGCGAGGGAGGCATCGGTGAACTTGATCCCCGGGTCTTCCCCCGGCTCCGGCATTGCCCTGCGGCCGCGCCACCAGCCGATGCCCCAGGCCCCGAGCATGGCCAGCGAAAACGCCAGCGCGAGCCAGGACGGGTCGGTCTGCTCGAAGAGGCTGCCCATGGGACGATCACGCTCCTCGCACTTGCTCTGACCCAGACGATGGCCCCGGATTGTTCGAGGCACTCCCAGCAAGCGTAGGTGCCGCTCGGCGCGGCACCTATTTCGCGCACTGAGACTCACGCAGCCACCGGGCGTGGTGCTCGCGAATCAGCGCGATCGCCTCGTCGGCAGTCTTCACACACTGAGGGATCCTCAGGTCTTCCGGGTTGGCTAATGGCAGCTGGCTGGTCAACAAGTGTGTCCTGGCCCACTCCACCAGACCGGCCCACATCTTGCCGACCAGGAGATTGCCGACCCGAATCGGCAAGTTAGGAAACTTGCCGCCACATTTTGTGAGTGCCGCTCATCAGAGGTCGCCTCCCAGCTCGTCGAGGGCCTGTCGAACCACCCGGGCGCTGTCGCGCAACCGGGCTGCCTCCTCCTGGCTGAGCGGCAAAGAGAACGTCTCCAGGACGCCCTGTCCGCCGACCAGCCGGGGCAAGGAGACCGTGACGTTGTGAACGCCGATCACGTCCGCGGTGGGCACGCCGACGGTCATCACGGAGCGCTGGTCGTGGAGGACCACATCGACGATGCGGGCCAGGGCGCTGCCGATGCCGTAGTAGGTGGCGCCCTTGCCGCCGATGATCGTGTACGCCGCGCCGCGCACCTTCCCGTCGATGTCCTTGCGGACCGACTCGGAAAAGTCGATGCCGCGGAGCCGGACGAACTCCTCCAAAGGCATGCCGCCGATCGTCGCCAGCGACCATGTGAGGACTTCCGAATCCCCGTGTTCGCCGATCACGTAAGCATGAACGTGATGCGGATCGACGCCGCAGTGGCCGCCGAGCAGGCTGCGGAAGCGGGCGCTGTCCAGGGTGGTGCCGGAGCCGAGGACGCGCCCTGCGGACACGCCGCACTCGCGCGCAACGCTCGCTGCGAGATGCGTCATGATGTCCACGGGATTGGTGGCGACGACCAGCACCGCCTCCGGGGCGCTTTTCAGAACCGCGGGCACGACCTCGCGAAACACCTGGGCGTTGCGCTGCAGCAGTTGCAGGCGCGTCTCGCCGGGGCGCTGGCCGACGCCCGCACAGAGCACCACGACCCGGCAGCCGGACAGGTCCGGGTAATCGCCGCTGCGAATGTCGAGAGGATGGGCGAACGGCACCGCGTGGCGGATGTCGTCCGCCTCCGCGGCGGCGCGCGCCGCGTTCCTGTCCACCAGGACGATCTCCCGTCCCACCCCCTGCATCACCAGGGCGTAGGCCGCGGTGGCGCCCACGAACCCGCTGCCGACGATACCCACTTTCATCGCGAATCTCCTGTGGGCAGTTACTCGATGGCCGGGCGGCCAGTTGTGGCACGGTCTCCTGACCGTGCCACGCCACTCGACCGTAGGTCTCCTCTTCCTACTTGGCCAGGGAGACCTGCGGTCAGGAGCCGTGGCACGGTCGGGAGACCGTGCCACAACACGTCGGCGGTTACTGGATGGCCGGGCTTGTCACCCCTCCGGCAGTCGCTGAATGGCTGTTTCGACGGCCACTCCGTCCCCACCCGCTGCCGGCACCCTCTCGGCCGCAGTGACCTCCGGATGGGTCGGCGCCGGGGGAGCCGAGTCCTTGCGGCCAGTGAGCCAGCGGATCACCACGTAAAACACCGGGGTGAAGAAGATGCCGAACAGCGTCACGCCGAGCATGCCGCTGAAGACCGCCACACCCAGCCCGTAGCGCATCTCGGCGCCGGCCCCCTTCGCCAGCACCAGCGGCACCACGCCCAGGATGAACGCGAACGACGTCATCAGGATCGGCCGCAGCCGCATCTTGGACGCCTGCACCGCCGCCTCGGACCGGTCCAGGCCCGAGTCCTCGCGCTCCTTGGCAAACTCGACGATCAGGATCGCGTTCTTGGCCGCCAGGCCGATCAGCACGACGAGCCCGATCTGGGTGAAGATGTTGTTGTCCAGGCCGGTCAGCCACACGCCGGTGATCGCCGCCAGCAGACACATCGGCACGATCAGGATGATCGCCAGCGGCAGCGTCCAGCTCTCGTACTGCGCCGCCAGCGTCAAGAAGACGAACAGCACCGCCAGCGGAAAGACCAGTTTGGTGAGCAGGTCCTCGCCCGCGAGGATCTGCTGCAATGTCAGCTCCGTCCACTCGGTCTCCATGCCGCCGGTCAGTTCCTTCTTGCTCAGGGCGTTCATGATGCTGATGGCCTGGCCGGAACTGGTCCCCGGAGCCGTGTTGCCGTTGATCTCCGCCGAGGGGTACATGTTGTAGTGGTTGACGATCGCCGGGCCAGTGACGTCGCGGACGGTCAGCAGGGTGGCCAGCGGCACGCGCTCCCCGCGCTTGTTGCGGACCTCCAGCCGGCCGATGTCCTCCGGCTGCAGGCGGAAGCGGGCGTCGGCCTGGACGTTCACCTGCCAGTTGCGGTTGAAGCGCGTGAAGTCGTTGATGTAGGCCGAGCCGAGGTACGCCTGCAGGGTCGAGAAGACCTGCTGCAGATCGACCTGCATCGACTTCACCTTCACCCGATCGACTTCGAGATAGATTTGCGGCTGGTTGGCGGTGAAGCTGCTGAACAACCCGGTCAGCCGGCCGCGCTGAGAGTTCCCCGCGCCGGCAAGGCTCTGGACGGCCCCTTCCAGCGCCGCCGGGCCGGACCCGCCGCGGTCCTGCACCTGGAGTTTGAATCCGCCCGTGCTGCCCAGGCCGTCCACGGGCGGCGCCCCGAAGACAGCCACCCTGGCCTCGCGAACTTCCTGGTAGCGCTTGCGCAGCTGGTTCATCACCGCCGGGGCGCTGACGGCCGGGTCGCCCTTGCGATCCTCGAACGACTTGAGGATGACGAACAGGCCACCGACGTTGGTGAGGTTCGTGCTCAGCACGATCGAGTAGCCGGGGACGCTGATCGTGTGGGCCACGCCGGGCGTCTCCAGGGCGATGTTGCGCAGCCGGGCGATGACCTCCTCGGTGCGCTCCAGGCTGGCGCCGTCGGGGAGCTGGGCGTTGACCACGAGGTAGCCCTTGTCCTGCTCCGGGATGAAGCCGACCGGCACCGTGCGGAAGCCCTGGAACGTCAGGGCCATGAGCCCGGCATACACCAGCAGCATGAGGGGGGCGGTGCGGACCAGCAGGCGCACCCCGCCGCCGTAGCCCTTGGTGGTCGCGTCGAAACCCTGGTTGAAGCGGTGGAAGAACCAGCCCAGCCCTTTATTGACCGCCACGGCGGCAAACCAACTGGCCAGGCCGCCGGCCAGGAACAGTCCGATCCGGACACCCCAGACGTGGGCGAGGCTGGGCGGCTCGTGACTCCCCTGTGCCTCGCCGTGTCCGCCGGACGGCAGGCCGACGAGCGGTCCGACGTAGGGCGTCAGGAACACGACGGCCAGCAGTCCGCCGAGGATGACGATGCCCAGGCGCGGGAGGGCGTCCTCCTTCGCGTGCCCGTGGCCGTGCGGCT
>DASPXY010000740.1:0-15162 GCA_035637055.1 Gemmataceae bacterium
ACCCGAATTCACCGCGGCGTTCACGCCTGCCGGGGAGGTGGAGGACATCGAGGTTCGCCTGCAGAAGGCCACGCCGACCGATGGGGCGCACCGCTACCACAGCCGGCGGCGCGTCCAGTTCCACGAACTGGACACCGCCCAGCGTGTCAACCACGCTTGCTATTTGCAATGGATCGGACAGGCCTATTTCGAGGCGATGCGCGAGGCCGGCTACGTACTGGAGCGTTCACGGCGCGAGGGTTGGCTGATCGTGCAGGGCGGCCACGATATCGAGTATCACGCGCCGGCCCTGGACAACGACGAGATCGAGATTGTCAGCTGGGTGTGCGAGCTGGGCAAGGTGCGCGGCGCCTGGACACACGAGATCTACAACACCGCAACGGGCAAGCTGCTGGCGCGCGACTATTCGCTGGGTGTGTTCGTGACGCCGGAGGGCAGGCCGACCACGCTGCCGCAGCAGGCCATCGACAGCGTCCTCGGGCCGAGGGGAGGCAACAGTTAGGACAAGCACCTCGTTGTGGCACGGTCTCCTGACCGTGCCACGGCATCTGACCGAAGGTCTCCTCGGGACTCAGGGAGACCTGCGGTCGGAAGAGTGGCACGGTCAGGAGACCGTGCCACAACGGGCGGGATTTCGGATTTCGAGTTTCGGATTTTCCCCTGATCACCTACCCTGACGATCGCGGCCGACCTGCTCCACCACCGCGAGCAAGGCGGACCTGTAGTCGCGAGCAGTAGCTTCATAGTGGCGGGAGAATTCGGGACGTTGCGGATTCGGTATCTCGCAGGTGAACTTGAAGCCGCCTGGCACCGTTTCCTGACGTTGCGACCTCGGGTTGAACTTCGCGAGAGCGTCCTGCAACTGGTCGTAGCTCATTCCGGCGGCACTGGACCAGGTGCCGGGAGGTACCGTCCCGGGAAGCCCACCGGCGCGCGGCGCCACCATCGGCACCGGTTCCTGGAGGCTGGCGCCGACCGGAGGAGCACCGCCCTGCCCCGACGCCAACACCCCAGAGGGGCCGTTCGGCTGCCAGCTCGCGACGGGCTGTGTCGGTCCTGTCGTCTTGCCAATCGCCAGGGATGGTTGCTCACCATAGAGCGGATCCGGCGGGCCGCGCTGGACGATCTCCGCCGGGCTCGGCGAGGAGGTGGCCGCCGGGAGTGGTGGTACCCCTGTCTTGGACTTCGTCGTCGCGCCCGAGGCAACCGGCCCCACTCCGGGGGCGTAACCCTTGGGAACCATCTCACCTTTCAGGGGGTCGGGAGGAGTTTCGCGGCCGCGGTCGTTGCGCTGGGCCATGTTGCAGCCGCTCAAGGCCGTGAACAGGCCGCAAAGGCAGGCGGCGAGTGTCCGGGCGACGGAGCCGCTGCCCCGTCCCCGCGGTGTCGGCCGTGTTCCCCGCTCGCGCGCCCTTTGCATATTGACCCGTTTCCCAAGCCGCCTAAATTGAGGTTTTCGTCAAAATAGAGGAATCGGCACACAGGCCGCCGCATCTATAGAGAATCTGGGAACAACCTGCAATGGCACCTTTTCGCGTCGCGGTCATCGGCGGAGACGGCATCGGGCCAGAGGTCATTGACCAGGCAATTCGCGTCGCCGACGCCGCTCTGCGTCGTGACGGGGCGAGCCTGGAGTGGAACCGTCTGCCGTGGAGTTCGGCCCACTACAAGCAAACCGGGCAGATGGTCCCCGACGGTGGTTGGGAACTGCTGCAGAAGCACGACGCGATCCTGATGGGCGCCATCGGCAGCCCCGACGTGCCCGACACGGTGACCGTCAACGGCCTGCTGCTGCCGATGCGGCGCAGGTTCGACCAGTACGTCAACCTGCGGCCGTCGTACCTCTACGACGGCGTGCAGTCGCCGCTGCGCGACAAGGCGCCGGGGTCGATCGACCTGGTCGTTTATCGCGAGAATACGGAGGGCGAATATTCGCCAATCGGCGGCCGTCTGTACCAGTCGATGCCGGCGGAGATCGCCATCCAAACGGCAGTATTCACCCGGCGCGGCTGCGAGCGCATCATGCGGGCGGCCTTCGAGGGAGCACGCCGGCGGCGCAAGAAGGTAATCTCGATCACGAAGTCGAACGCCCTGGTCTACGGCATGACATTGTGGGACGAAACCTTCAAGGATGTGGCGAAGGACTACCCTGACATCCAGACCAACTCCCTCCTGGTGGACGCGGCCGCGATGGACCTGGTGCGCAAACCGGAAGTCTTCGACGTGCTGGTGGCGAGCAATCTGTTCGGCGACATCCTGACCGACCTGAGCGCCATTGTGACGGGGAGCGTCGGCCTGGCGGCGAGCGCCAACATCAATCCGGAGCGCACCTACCCGAGCATGTTCGAGCCGGTACACGGTTCGGCGCCAGACATCGCCGGCAAGGGCGTTGCGAACCCGCTCGCGGCGGTGCTGTCGGTGGGGCTGCTGCTCGATCACCTGGGACTGACGAAAAGCGGCGACGCCCTGCGCAGCGCGGTGGCGGCGGTCCTGAAAAGCGGCGCGGCCCGCACGCCGGACCTGGGCGGCTCGGCCGGCACCGCCGACGTCACCCGGGCTGTGCTGGCTGCCCTGTGAGGGGGACGGCATGGCAGCGAAGAAACCCAGTCCTGAGATCGGCTTACTCCTGCACTTGCTCGACACGTCGTTCGAGAAGAAGGCATGGCACGGGCCGAACCTGCGCGGCTCGATCCGCGGCGTCACCCCGGAGCAAGCGGCGTGGCGACCGGCGCCGGAGCGACACAATATCTGGGAAATCGTCGTCCACGCCGCCTACTGGAAGTACGCGGTGCGGCGGCGCCTGCTCGGCGAGAAACGCGGCTCATTTCCGCTGAAGGGCTCGAACTGGTTCGTGCGGCCGACGGAGTTGACCGAGGAAGCGTGGCGCGCCGACGTGGCCTTGCTCGAAGCCACGCACCGGACCCTGCGCGCCGCCATCGCGACCTTCGCACCGGAAGACTTGTACAAGACGCCAGCAGGGAGCAAGGTGAGCAATCTGGCGCTGATCACGGGCATCGCGGCGCACGACGTCTACCACGCGGGGCAGATCCAGTTGCTGAAGCGCCTGAGTGTCTGAGGAGGTTCCCTGCGACCCTTTTCTCTCAGGGATTCTGCCGCGATCTTGCCACGGAAGGCTCGCAGCCATCCCCAGGCTCCAAGCGACGAGCGGTTCTGGACGATCGACTTGTCGTTGGCGCTTTGCGTCGGGATGGGGTATACTACTACCACATTGCTGCCAACACGTGAGGAGGTTTGCCCCATGCCTGAGACGGTGCTCGAACGACACTACCGAGACCGGATGCTGTCCGTGCAGCAGATCGCAGTGCATGAGGCGGGACATGCTGTGTTGGCAGGACGGGCTTTCCAGGACTTGGTGACCCTGTGTGTTGAGCTTTCCACGTCGGGACAGCAACTCCTGGAGAAGGAATACAAGCTGATCTTCAAAGTGGCGAACCTCACGGTCGCCTGGCTCCAGGAGAGGCGGCAGGCCATCGAGGAGTTGACCGCGAAGTACCTCGAGCTCGTGGCATCCCTCAAGGGCCTGGCCGGCCCCGTTGCCGATTCCGCAGGCGGAAAAGACTGGATTTGCCGGCTGGATCAAGAAGCCCAGCGCCTTGTGGATGCCAAACAGAGCGTGTTGGAGCGCTGGCCGGTCGGTAGCCCGCAGGAGATCGCCGAGGTCCGGGCGGGCAACCGACCGGAAGACTACCTCGACGTAGACGAAGCTTTCGCGCAAATCGCCGGCGTGGACGTGGACACCTGGCGGCAGCGCGTCGAGAACCGGAGTCGCCAGGGTTGACCGGGAGGCCAGCCGTGGAGTACCGAGTTCGTATCCACCGGCGAGTCATGAACCTGATCCGCGGTTGGAACTTGCCGGACGAGATTTTGGAGAAAACATGAATTAAACAGCTCCCGTAGGTCTCCAACGACCTGTGACATCGCACTCAGATGTCACCCCACAGGACTTGCACCGAGCGACCGGGATCTGATTCACAGTGCCGATCCAATAGCAGGGCTGCTCTACGGGAACCAACGACCGACGATGACAGGCGGGGCAGCGTGGCTTGAAGATGACACTCAGGACCATGCAGACCACGATGAAGGCGCCCCAGCAAGTTAGGAATGTGCCAAGACAATCCACATCGTACCCCTCCGAGTGTAACAGGGATTGCACGGCTCTGCGCAGATCACGCAATCCGCCATTCCAATCGCTACCTCATGAAAGCGGCTCCCGCTCCTCGTAGTCGCCTTGCGGCGGGCGCTCGAAATCGCCCTGCCACTGGCCCGCCGTCGCCAACACAGCCCGTCGCCACTCCTCCGGAGTCGGCGCGGGCCCAGCGACGGGTTCGACCGTTACGCGCACGTCCTGACCAGCGATAGCGTCTTCGAGGGGCAACGTCAGGTGCAACACACCGTCTGATCCGACCTTCGAGGTCACAACGATTCGAGTCATGAAAGAACCTCCTCAAGTCATTGTATCGAAGGTTCTCCCGCTTGCGGGCGCGCTAGTCTGCTAACCCGCAAGCGGGAGCAATTCGGCTCAAATGTCGTAGTACAGCATGAACTCATAGGGGTGCGGTCGCAGGCGGATCGCGTCCACTTCCTTCTCGCGCTTGTACCAGATCCACGTGTCGATCACGTCCTCGGTAAACACCTCCCCCTGCAGCAGGAACTCGTGATCCTTCCGTAAATTCGTCAGCGCCTCCTCCAACGAACCCGGCGTCTTCGGCACCTTCTCCAGTTCCTCCGGTTCCAGATCGTAAATATCCTTGTCGAGCGGCTCGCCGGGGTTGATCTTGTTCTTGATGCCGTCGATCATCGCCATCAGCATCGCCGAGAACGCCAGGTACGGATTGCTCGACCCGTCGGGACAGCGGAACTCGACGCGCTTCGCCTTGGGGCTCGGCGAGTAGACCGGAATGCGGATCGACGCCGAGCGATTGCGGCGGCTGTAGGCCAGGTTCACCGGCGCCTCGTAGCCGGGCACCAGGCGCTTGTAACTGTTCGTCGTCGGGTTGGTAATGGCGCACAGGGCCGGGGCGTGCTTGAGCAGACCGCCGATGGCGTACATGCCCATGTCCGACAGGCCGGCGTAGCCGCTGCCGGCGAACAGGTTCACCGGGTCGCGGGCCGTGTTCTTCCACAGCGACGTGTGGACGTGCATGCCGCTGCCGTTGTCCATGAACAGCGGCTTGGGCATGAACGTCGCCGTCTTGTTGTGCTTGCGGGCCACGTTCTTGATGATGTACTTGTACTTCAGGACGTTGTCCGCCATCTCGACCAGCGGCGCGAAGCGCATGTCGATCTCGCCCTGGCCGCCGGTGGCGACCTCGTGGTGCTGCGCCTCGATCTTCAGGCCGCACTGGATCATCGTCAGCATCATCTCAGAGCGGATGTCGTGCAGCGCGTCCGAGGGCGGCACGGGGAAGTAACCCTCCTTGTAGCGCAGCTTGTAGCCGAGGTTCGGCTTCTCGTCGCGGCCGGTGTTCCAGGCGCCCTCGCAGCTGTCGAGGTAGTAGTAGCCGGAATACGGCGTCTGGTCGTAGCGGACGTCGTCGAAGACGAAGAACTCCAGCTCGGGGCCGAAGAAGGCGATGTCGGCGATGCCGGTAGACTTCAGGTAGTTGACGGCCTTGCGGGCGACATTGCGCGGGTCGCGCGAGTAGTCCTCCTTCGTGAGCGGATCCTGGATGTTGCAAATCATCGTCAGGGTGACGTCCTTGCAGAACGGGTCGAGAAAGGCTGTCTCGGGGACCGGCAGGACGAGCATGTCGGACTCGTTGATCGCCTGCCAGCCGCGGATGCTGGAGCCGTCGAAGCCCAGGCCCTCCTCGAAGGTGTTCTCGCCCAGCGTCTCGGCAGGGATGGTGAAGTGCTGCCACAGGCCGGGGAAATCCATGAACCGCAGATCAACGGCCCGCACTTCCTTTTCGCGGATCAGGGCCAGAACTTCTTTGGGTGTCACGGCAAACGACCTCCGGAAAGGCGGACATTCTCCCCTTGGATCAGAAAGAGTTGATATAGGAGACCTGTGCGGCAACTTCCACCCCGCTTGGGGGTTAGCACTTGGAAACCCCTCCCCCCAGCCCCCTCCCCTGCGAGGAGAGGGGGAGAAGAAGAAACGCCGCTTGTCTTGCTCCCCCTCTCCGTTGCGGGGAGGGGGTTGGGGGGAGGGGTTCTCACATCGGGCCGACCGTGCGCATTTTCCTCTTGCATTCTTCCGGCCGTGCGACTACAAGCCCGCCTCTCACAGATCACGAACGTGTTTCCGGCGAGGCGTATCCCTGCGCTCGAATCCCGGGCGGGGACGACGCATCGCGGCCGCTCTCCGGGGAAGCCCTTACCGGCACGGCGCGGGGGATGGGCGCCGCCGGTCGGGCAGAACCCGAACGCGCCACGATTTAAGGAGTTGGGAGATGATCATTCGAGGCCAGCGGAAACTGCTCCTGGCGCTCCTGGCAGTGCTGGGAACCTGCCTGGGCAGCACCGGTTGCCAGCTCCCCACGAGCCCGGTCACGCCGACAATCACCGGCGGCGAGGTGGGCTGCGTCCGCTGCAAGGTCCAGCAGACGGCGAATTATCCTTATGCCCCCGCGCCGGCCGCCATCGCACAGCTCTCGTACACGCCGCCCGGCGACGGACATTCCTACCCGCCGGGAGTGGACGCTCTGATGCCGCCGGACGATCACGGGCCGCCGTCCCCCGGACCGCTGCCGGTCGAGTTGACGCCGTCCTCGCATCCGCCCTACACCGTGGCTCCGCCGGACATTCTCTACATCGACACGTTGCGCCTGATCCCGAGGCCGCCGTATCGCATTGAGCCGCTGGAGCAACTGCAGATCATCGTCACCAACACCTTGCCCAATCAGCCCGTCCAGGGCATCTACGTCGTTTCGCCGGACGGCACGGTCAACCTCGGCTTCGCGTACGGCGCCGTGCGCATCGTCGGCATGACCGTCGAGGAGGCCCAGGCCGAGATCCGCAGGCATCTCGGCACCATCCTGCGCGACCCGCAGGTGTCGATCACACTCTTGCAGTACCGCGGCCTGCAGCAGACGCGCGGCCAGCATCTCGTCCGCCAGGACGGCACAATCAGCCTGGGCACCTACGGCTGCGTTTACGTGGCCGGCCTGACGCTCGGTCAGCTCAAGTGCGTCATCGAGCAGCACCTATCGAAGTATTTCCTCAACCCGCAGATCTCGGTGGACGTGGCGGCGTACAACAGCAAGGTCTACTACGTCATCACCGACGGCGGCGGCTTCGGGCAGGCGATCTACCGCTTCCCGATCACCGGCAACGAAACGGTTCTCGACGCCATTGCGAACATCCAGGGACTCCCGCCGGTTGCCTCGAAGCGGCGCATCCAGGTGGCCCGGCCGGCGCCGTGCGGCAACGGTTGCTTCCAGGTGCTGCCGGTGGACTGGCGGGCAATCACCGAGGGCGGCGCAACCTGCACCAACTATCAGTTGTTCCCGGGCGACCGCGTTTTCGTCCACGCAGATCGGCTGATTGCCCTGGACAACTGGCTGTCGAAGATCTTTGCCCCGATCGAGCGGACCCTCGGCCTGGTGCTGCTGGGCAGCTCGACGGTGAACAGCCTCCGCAACAACAACAACAATAATGGCACCAACAGCGGCGCCTTCATCGGCGTTGTCCGCTGAGCATCCTTCGCCCCGCTCGCGGGTTAGCGATGGGAGCGCTAACCCGCAAGCGGGGCCACATTGATTGATCCCGGCGCTCAGCGACGGTCGATTGTTGGAGGAGACGGTGAACCCTGCGGAGCGGACAGAAGAATCGGCGTATTTGACATCTTCGGCGGCGCATGCATTACTTGCATCAGTGTTACAACCGGCATTACCGTTCCGACCTGCCCTTGTACCCAGGCTGGAGCGGCCGACCAGGAGAAGAGACCGATGAGGAAGCGACTCGCGTTCGCCGTCACTGTGGCCCTTGCCCTTGTACCGCCATTGGGCATGAGCCAGGCCAGTGCCCAGGTGTACTTACCGGGGCAGCAACCAGTGAACCCGTTTCAGCGCCCGGCCGTGAGCCCCTACCTGAACATGACCCGCGGCGGCAATCCGGCCATCAACTACTTCGGGCTGGTCCAACCGCAACTCAACACGGCGAAGTCCATCCTGCAACTGCAAGTGCAGCAGCAGACAATGCCGCAACTGGGCCAGCCGTTCGCTCCGCTGGACGGCTCCGCAGGCTTCAGCCTGCCGGAAACCGGCCATCCGACCGCGTTCTTCAACTACTCGACGTATTTCCCGATGTCCACCGGAGGCGGCCGCACGAGTTCGGCGCCAGCGCTCGGTGGAGTGCGACGCTAGGGTGTGTTCGTGGCGACAAGCAGCCTTGCTTGTCGCCTTTTCTCCGCGACAAGCAAGGCTGCTTGTCGCCACGAACCACGGAGGGGGGATTGATGTCCAGTCAACTTGTTGGACTCAGGTCCATCGTCGTTTGCCTTCCGCTGGCCCTGATCCTGAGTGTGCAAGGGACTGCACGCAGCCAGGAATGCGGTCTGGGTGGCTGCGGCATCTCGGGATGTCCGTCGTGCGGTCAGCCGTGCCAGCACCATCACTGTCCACCGCCGTACCACCATTGCATGGAAGGCCCGCCGCGCATCTGCATCAAGTGCGGCTGTCCGCGGCCGGTGTGCAATCCCTGCGACCTGCCGCACTGGGGCTACTTCCAACCGTGCTGGCGGCCGTGGCCGTTCCCGCCCGACTGGTCGCATTGTCCGTACCCGACGCCGGCGGCCGAGGTTGCCCCGGCGCCACACGGCTGGACGGTGCAACCTGCCCCGACTCTCCCGGATGCCGGCAATCCGCCGGTGCCGCGCAGGCTCGGCGTGCAGCCGGGATTGTAAGAGCTAACGGACAAAGGGTGAACGGCGTGGGGACGGCGGGGATAAACCCCGCCGCTCGTTGTAGTTATGACGAGCCGCCGGGTTTATCCCGGCGGTTTTCGCTGCCACCTCGAAGCCTGTGCTGATGAGTGTTGACAACCACAACACATCAGCGACGCCTGTCCTCGGGACGATCTTCAGGGTCGTAGTCGTCTGGGAACGGCCGTCGAAAGAGTTCGGCGCTCGCGTCGCGCAGCCGCAGCGACCGCAAGCCAACCACAAATGCCACCATCGAGAGGACAAACATCGCCATTTTCAGCAGGGCGAACAGGAACAGGAGATGAACCCCCGCCTCGCCGCGGCCGCCGCCGCGCCCGCCGATCTGCTCCAGGAGTTGGGCCCACTGGATGAGCAACTGAATCAGGGAGAGCCCCGCATAGGCGACCAGGAAATACAGCGACGCCGTCAGCCCCGCGGGCCGCTCGGGCCGATAGCCGATGACGGGAATGATCAGGTAAACCACCGCAAACGCGACAAAGGCGAGCAGGGCCGTCAGGTCCATGCCGGAGAAGGCGCCCCCGCCAAACATCCGCGCCAAGAGGAGTTCGTCCATCGCCGGCACCTACGGTTTCCGATGTGTAAGACATCCGGGCGGCGTTTGCGGCCCAGCGCAAAGTAGCGCGAAGCCGCAAGCAGCGCCCCTCAGGCGAGCACAGCACTCCCTGGGGCCTCAGGACAGAATCGGCTCCATCCCCCAAATTTCCTGAGCATACTCTCGAATGGTCCGGTCGCTGGAGAACTTCCCGACCCGCGCCACGTTCAGGATGGCCTTCGTCGCCCACGCCGGCCGATCCCCATACAGCCGCGCCGCCGCGTCGTGCGTTTCCAGGTACGATTCGAGGTCCGCCAAGTGGAAATAATGCTCCCCCGGCGCGAGTAGTTTGTGGTACACCCATTCGTGCTGTCCGGGCGATCGCGGACAAAAGCGATTGCCCTTGATGGCGTCGAGGATCCGCCGCACCGCGGCATTGCGCCGATAGATCTCCCACGGCCGATACGATCCCTCTCTCTGCAGCCGCCGCACGTCCGGCACGGTCAGCCCGAAAATGAAGATATTGTCCGGCCCGACCTCCTCGCGAATCTCGATATTCGCACCATCGAGGGTGCCGATAGTCAAGGCGCCGTTCATGGCGAACTTCATGTTGCCGGTGCCGCTCGCCTCGGTCCCCGCCGTCGAGAC
The DNA here is from genome assembly GCA_035637055.1 of Gemmataceae bacterium. GTDB lineage: Bacteria > Planctomycetota > Planctomycetia > Gemmatales > Gemmataceae > DASPXY01. The sequence continues at coordinate 10,089 of DASPXY010000740.1, forward strand.
CTGCTCGCTCAGGTCGGCGGCGGGGATGATCACCTCCGCCAGCGACACCCGGTAGTCCGGCACGAAGACCACCTTGATCAGCTCGCGCACGCGGCGATCGTGGTCGATCACTGCTGCGACGTCGTTGATCAGGTGAATGATCTGCTTGGCGGCCATGTAGCCCGGCGCCGCCTTGCCGGCGAACACGAACGTCCGCGGCTGCAGCGGCTCGCGGCCCTCGTCCACCAGGGACAGATACTCATGAACGACGTGCAAGAGGTTCAATAGCTGCCGTTTGTATTCATGAATGCGCTTGATCTGGATGTCGAACATGCTGTCGGGGACGACCGCCTCGGCAGACGTGTCGCGGATCACCTTCGCCAGCCGCTCCTTGTTCGCGCGCTTGATCGCCAGGAAGCGGTCGCGGAAGGCGCTGTCGTCGGCCATCACCTCCAGCTCGCGCAGCCGATCCAGCTGGGTGATCCAGTCGTCGCCGACCGCATCGGTGATAAGCGCCGCCAGTTCCGGATTGGCGGCCAGCAGCCAGCGGCGCGGCGTCACGCCGTTCGTCTTGTTGTTGAACTTCTCCGGCGTGAGCGCGGCGAAGTCGGGCACCAGTTCTTTCTTGACCAGGTCGCTGTGGACCGCCGCCACGCCGTTGACCGAGTGACTGCCGACGATCGCCAGGTTCGCCATGCGCACCTGCTTGACGTCGCCCTCCTCGATGAGCGACATGCGCTGCTGCCGCGCGCCGTCGCCGGGCCAGCGCTCGGCCACCGCCCCCAAAAAGCGCTGGTTGATTTCGTAAATGATTTGCAGGTGGCGCGGCAGCACCTTCTCGAACAGCGGCACCGGCCAGCGCTCCAGCGCCTCGGGCAGCAGCGTGTGGTTCGTGTAGGCGCACGTCGCGGTCGTCAGCGCCCAGGCTCGATCCCAGGCCATGTCGTTCTCGTCGATGAACACGCGCATCAATTCAGCGACGGTCAGCGCCGGGTGCGTGTCGTTGAGCTGCACCGCAACCTTGTCGGCGAAGGAGTCGAGGCGATCGTGGTCCTGCTGATAGCGCCGCATGATGTCGCGCACGGCGCAGGCGACCAGGAAATACTCCTGCACCAGCCGCAACTCGCGCCCCGCGGCCACCCAGTCGCTCGGGTAGAGCACCTTCGAGACCGTCTCGGACTCGACCTTCTGCCGCACCGCCTTGAGATAATCGCCCTCGTTAAAGATGTCCATATCGACTTCGTGCGACGCCCGGGCGCTGAAGAGGCGCAAATAATTGACCGTGCGCCCGCCGTAGCCGACCACGGGCACGTCGTGCGGCACGCCGATGATGACCTTCCAGTCGAGCCACATCGGGTTGTAATTGCCGAAGCGATCCTTGCCGTGCTCGACGCGGCCGTAGAGCGGCACGAGGACGGCGTCGCGCGGACATTCGATCTCCCACGGTGCGCCGTAGATGCGCCAGTTATCCGGCTTCTCGACCTGCTGGCCGCCCTTGATCTCCTGGCGAAACAGGCCGTACTCGTAGTTGATGCCGTAGCCGAAGCCGGCGAGGCCGAGGGTCGCCAGCGAGTCGAGGAAGCAGGCAGCAAGGCGGCCGAGACCGCCGTTGCCCAGCGCGGCGTCCACCTCGCTCTCCTCAACGTCGCCCAGGTCGATGCCCAGCCCGCGGAGCATGTCGCGACAGGGTTCCAGTAAGCTGAGGTTCACCAGGTTATTCACCAGCGAACGCCCGATGAGGAACTCAAGGGAGAGGTAATAGAGACGTTTGGCGTCCGCCTTGCGGTAACGCTTTTCGGTCGCCAGGAGGCCATCGACCATGCGATCGCGAATGGTGAGGGCGACGGCGCGGAACGCCTCGCGCGGCGTCAGTTGGTCGGGCGTCGCGGCCAGGGAGTAGGTTACGTGCCGCAGAACAGCCTGGCGGAGCAGGTCTGCCTCGGTAGTCGATCGGTTCGGCGCTACAGTGGCCATGATGGTTCTCGCAAAGGTGTCTTCTTGCCGGGCGCCGCAGCGCCTCCCGCCACCAAACTATAACCGCGGCGGTCGATGTGCCAGAGGAGATCAGATCGAGGATCGAGGATTGAAGATCGAGGATCGAGGATTGAAGATCGAGGATCGAGGATCGAGGATTGAAGATCGAGGATCGAGGATCGAGGATCGAGGATTGCGCAAGTGGTTCTCGTCTATCCTCTATCCTCTACCTTCAATCCTCGATCCTCGATCCTCTATCTTCAATCCTCAATCCTCGACCCCCTTGCGACCGCCACCCGCGCGAGCGTATAATCAAACCTCCCCGCACCGCAACCGCACCCACCGCACGGCAGGAGAAACCTTCATGGCCTGGCCGGAACCGACCGACTACAACGAGGCCATCCAGAGCCCTCAGGTCTGCTTCAGCGACGACGAACTCCGTCACGCCCAGCCCGTCCTGAGTCCGCTCGGCCTGCCGATGCCCTGCGCCGGCAACTTCGCACTTGTCTACCAGATGAACGGCGCCGCGAACCAGTCCTGGGCCGTCAAGTGCTTCACGCGCGAGGCGCCGGCCCGGCGGCAGCGCTACCAGGCGATCAGCGAACACCTCAACCGCGCTGCCCTGCCGTTCACGGTCGATTTCCGCTATCTCGAACAGGGCATTCGCATCGGCGGCCAGTGGTATCCCGCCGTCAAGATGCGCTGGGTCGAGGGCCTGACGCTCAACGCCCTGCTGCGGGAGCATGTCGATCGGCCGCAGGTGCTCCAGCGCCTCGCCCAGATGTGGCTCCCCCTCGCCCAGAAACTGCGTACCGCCGGCATCGCTCACGCCGACCTGCAGCACGGCAACGTCCTGCTCGTCCCCGGCCAGAAAGCCGCCACGCTCGATCTGCGACTCATCGATTACGATGGCATGTTCGTGCCGGCGCTGGCCGAGGTTCCGAGCGGCGAGGTCGGCCACCCTGGCTACCAGCACCCGCAGCGTCTCCGCGACGGCACCTGCAACGCCGAGATCGATCGCTTCGCTCACCTCGTCATCTACACCGTCCTGCGCTGCCTGCTCGTGGGCGGCAGGTCGCTCTGGGAACGCCACGACAACAACGAAAACCTCCTTTTCCGCGAACAGGATTTCAAGGAGCCCGCCTCGTCGAAGTTGTTTGAAGAACTGTGGCGGCTGGGCGATGCCGACGCTCGCGCCCTCGTCGGCCATTTGCTGCTGGCCAGTGTGAGCCCCCTGGAGCGCGTCCCGCTCCTGGAGGAGTTGGTCGATGATGGCCAGGTGATGCCGCTGACGCCGCGTGCGGAGAAGCGCGTCCGCGAGTTGCTGCCCGGCGCCGTGCAGGCCGGTCCGGTCCCGGTCGAAGTGGCTCCCCCTGCGGCTCCCTCGCAGCCAAAGGAGAATGCGGATCGAGAAAAGGTTATTCCACTCGTGCCGTTGGCGGTCGAGGCCCCGGCGCCGCGCCGCGCGACGCAGAAGCGGCCCCAGCCCGCCCGCACAACAGACGTCGAAACCACCCCGACCCGACCGCGCTGGCTGCTGGCCGGTGCTTTCGCAGGCGGCGGGGCGGCGATCCTCCTGCTGGTGGTGATCCTCATTGTGGCGCTGCTGAACTCGGGCGAGACGCCGCCCGCCGGTCCCGGCGAAGGGCCACGCCCCGGCCCGGGACCGCAGCCGCCGCAGCCGGTCGCACGTAGCCTGAAGCTCGATCCCATTGCCGCGGTCAACCTCACGGCCGGCCAGCGTGTTGAAATCCCCATCCGCCTCCGCGTTCAGGGAGAGGACGCCCCGATCGAGGTGCGCGTGGAGGGCCTCCCGGAGCGCGTCCGTGAGGAACAGGCCCTGCTTCTCAACCCCGGTCAGACCGACGCCCTCATTACGCTCCGCGCCGAACTGGGCGCCGCCGAAGAGATGCGGCAGATTCGCGTTGTCGCCCAGGGCAGGGAGCTGGAGGATGCTCAGCCGGTGCAGTTGACCATTGCCAAACAGACCGCCGTCCGTCTACCGCCGCTGCCAGCCATCCGGCTCAAGCCCGGGGATCTTTATTCCGTCCCGCTCCGGCTGATCTCGACGGGGCACGATGTACCTCTCAACCTCATGATCGAGGGACTGCCGGACACGGTCCGCCAAGTGGACAAGCCGGTGTCTCTGCCGCCGCAGCAGCTCGAAGCCGGGTTCGCTCTGACCGTCCTCCGAGACGCGCCCCCAGGAAACTACCAGGTGCGCGTCTATGTCCTGGCGGGCGGTGCGAGGATCGCCGAGGAGTCGCTCGACGTCCGTGTGGAGCCGGCGGGCTCGCTTATCCTGGGGCCGATCGGAGCGGTGACCCTGAAGGCGGGCGAAAGTCAGGCAGTGAATGTGAACGTGCAACGCCAGGGGTGCGTGGGCGAGATCCAGCTGGAGGCGGCCCCGGCGGCTGGCGTCCGGGTTCTTCCCGCGACGGTCCCACCATTCGCCAACGGCGCCCTCGTGATTGTCGCCGCCGACAAGAACGCCCTCGGCCCCGTCAACCTGACGCTCGTGGCTCGCCTCGGCCCATTGCAAGCTACACAACCGTTGCAGGTGATTGTGCAAGGCCAGCCGGTAGTCGTCAAACCGGCGCGGCCCGTCGGGCGTGAGGTACGGATTCCCACCGTTGATGGCGTGGACCTGCGGGGCACTTTTTACGCCGGTCAGAGAGGGCAAAAGTCTCCCTGCGTGATGTTCCTGCACGCCTTCGGCGAGGATGGCGCCCGGCCGGGGTGGGTGCCCCTGATCGCGGAGTTGCAACAAGCGGGCTTCGCCGTGCTCCGTTTCGATTTCCGCGGCCACGGCGACAGCACTCGCGTCAACGCGGCGTTCTGGAAACAGTCAGCCAACGTGAGCGGGATCCGCGGCGGCAAGGCCGGGAAGGTGCAGATCGTCGCGAAGGACTTCGCCTCTAACTACCGCTGTGTGCTGGCTAACGACATCGCGGCGGCCAGGGCGTTCCTCGACGAGCGCAGTTTCATGGGCGAGTGCGATTCGACAAATATGATCCTCATTGGGGAAAAAGACGCGGCCACGCTCGGGGCGCTGTGGCTCAATTCGGAGTGTTACCGCTATCGCGTCACGAGCAAGACAATCAAGTTCGGGGTGCAGCCG